>DAOQPR010000307.1:0-3933 GCA_035333265.1 Anaerolineales bacterium | reverse complement strand
TGCTCAACATGGAACTTGCCCAGCGGGAGACTGAATTGGAAGACGTTCAAAGGCTTGCACGCCTCGCCTCCCGAATTCGGCGTGAATGATCATACATACAAAACGAGGCTGCCAAAAGACAGCCTCGTTTCTCGTTCCTCATCATTCGCTGCTTTTGCCCGCCTCTTCCAGCTTTTTCTGTTTCCTCGATTTTAACCATCCATGCAATGTGATACCCACCACACGTTCATTGCCTTCCACCAGTTTCTTCAAATTGGGGCGTAGGGCCCACATCAACAGAATTTCTGCGCCAACACCATACCAGACATAAGCCCAGGGCAGGATTCCCTGTGAAGCATAATACGCAAAAACGATGATGGCATACAACGCCACAGCCATCGTTGTTACAGACGCAATTCCAACGGTGAAGAAGGTTATAAACCCAAGCGGCAGAATGATGGCAATGGACGGTAAAAATAGACCCATTGCACCACCCACCGAAGGCGCTCCACCGGCACCACCGCGCAGCCGGAACTTCCCATTTTCATCCCGTTCCGCTAAAAAGATCGAATAGTTATGCCCAAGGATTGCCGCCAATGGGGCCAGCATGTGGATCAAAAAGTGATCAGGCGCCAGCCATCTTGCCAGCCAGACGGAACTTGCCCCTTTCAAAATGTCGAGCAGGGCCGTAGCCAGGCCAGCCCAGAAACCAGCAGCGCGCAGGGCATTTGTGCCGCCGGTGCGACCGCTTTCCACTTCTCGAATGTCTTTTCCTGTCTTAAGTTTAACGATCAATAATCCAAACGGGATCGAACCAATTACATACGCCAATGCGATCGCTATAATATCCAGGATGAATTGCATTAATACTCCTCCGATTTTATTAGGGTCTATCGAACACGTGTAAAAACACCCCTGGCTGGCGTTGGTTTCTATACGATGTGCAGGGGGACTTCTCTGGAAGTTCCATTCTCGATCCAAAAGCCGCGGGCCGTCCAACCCGCCCCTTGTTTATGGGATAGAACGATATACACCACATCATAGGCGGCTTCTATGATGTCCGTAAACGAGACAACTTCCGGCCCAGCTGGATGCGAGTGGAAAATCCCAAGCAGGTCGAGCCCATGCGAGTCGATCCACTCGAAGGCATTCAATTGCTCAACGGGATCCATCACGTATCGCACCGGACTTTGGGCCTGATTCAACACCTCCAATACTGCATCCACGCTGGAACCTTTCCCTGCCAGCAAGCCGCATGCTTCCAATGGTGCATGGCTTTCCACATGAACGATCATCTTTTGAAGTTGTTCGTTTGTGAGTGTTAGTGATTGCATGACTTGGTTATAAAAAGATGGCCGTGCCCCATGCAGTTCCCAAAACGATGGCAGGCCACACCACGGCCCGACGCCAGGGAACATTATCAGCCAGACTGGTGGAAAGCGTCGTAAGCGCATATAAGGGCCCGGTGACAGCCAGCCCGAATTGAATTGGGGAGAGCGGCCAGTAATGCAGCCCGGCTCCCAGCTGGGCGCATATCAAGCCAATGCCAATGGCCCAGGGGAAATCCCAACGGTCGGTACCATCAAGATAAAGGATACGCAGGCTGATCAGCCCAGCCACGATGAAAACGACCGGAACGAGTAGGGTCATACGTGCGCCGGAGTACCGAAGCGAAGTAAGCAAAAGCAGGAATAAAGCAAAAGCCACTGCGGTGAGCCCGGCCCGCGCAAAGGCATAAGCCGGGGCAGTTGGGTTTATGGAAATGTATTCAGCCACACACACTGCTGTCAATAGGACCGCGCCAAGTGCGAAGCCCATCCACCAGGAGGAACGACCTGCAAGCAGGGTCAATGGAGTTCCCATGACGAAAGTGGTCAGGGTGGGCAGGAGCAGGTTTTTTCGATTTGAAGTTTCACCCAAGTTGGGATGTTCCCGCGTCAGCCAATCCATGCCGGTGGCGGTTAAGGCCGATGCGAAAAGGGTCATGAATGTGCCTAAAGTGAGGGGAAAGGCAAAATAGAAGCCGGGCAGTTCCAGGGAGAGGGTGAGGCGGGGGGATTGGATCAGGCGGGTCAGGGCAAAGGTCAAAAGCACCGAGGCGATCAACATCCCCATACGATCCAGAGATGGAAAATAAGAGCGGTTTTCCTGCATAATAAGATTGTACCAAGAATGAAGGCTGGTGTACCGATCTGGCAGAATGCCGGTATGGTAGAATCAATAGGTTATGGAAGAAACAAGTGTTGAAACCCTGCCTCCACCTCCGGGTGTGATCAATTCCATTAAAGCGGGCTTTGATGCCATTGCCTCTCATATCACGGCCATTTTTCTTCCGCTTTTGTTGAATTTGTTCCTCTGGCTTGGGCCGCGCCTGCGCATGGTTGAGATGTTCGAGTCGATCAAAGGTGATTTGGTATCCATCTGGCAGGTGGGTGGTATCCCTTCTGAAGATATCGGTAGGATGTTGGATTGGTATGAGAAGGCGATACCCAATTTGAACCTGTTCTGGCTGTTTCGCACGTTTCCCATTGGCATCTCGAGTTTGCTCCTGCCCAAGGGAACGCTGGCTACCCCATTGGGAGGGCCAATCGACTGGCAAGTGAACGGTTTGAATCTCCCCTTGTGGTTCATTTTCAGCGTTCTTTTCGGTTGGATTGGTGGAGCGCTGTATTTTCGAAATGTAGCTTCTGCAGCCCTGACAAACAAAGTGACGCCGATCCGTTGGTCACGAGCGCTGGCGCAGACTGCCATGCTTTCGACGATCTTCAACATGCTCATTATTGCGGTCAGTATGCCGTTGATGTTCGTAATATTGATTTCGATCCAGATCAATGTGGTGTTGGGGAATTTGGTGGTGCTTGTTTTGGCCCTGGCCTCGGTGTGGGTGATCGTACCGCTTTTCTTTTGGGCGCACGGTGTGTTTTTGCGGCAGCAAAATGTGCTGACTTCCATTCTCAGCAGTGTTCAATTGACACGCTTTACCCTGCCTACAAGCAGTATTTTTATAATGACCGTGTTTTTGCTTTCATATGGTCTGAATTTTCTGTGGAGCATTCCATCCGAAGACTCCTGGATGACACTGGTGGGCATCTTTGGTCATTCCTTTGTGACAACGGCTCTGCTGGCGGCAAGTTTTATTTATTACCATGAAATGAGCGACTGGCTCCAGCGTGTGCTGGAAAGAATTCGTTCAAAAAAAGTGGTTAAACAGGCGTAATGTAAATAATGGTGTATTCACCAGTGACCGAGTAAATTGGAGGTTTTTGTGGCTGATCAAGTGAAATATGATGTAAGTTCCATTCAAGCATTGGAAGGTATTGAACATGTGCGCAAGCGCCCGGGCATGTATGTGGGCGGTACGGACATCAAAGCGTTGCACCATCTCGTTTATGAAGTGGTGGACAATGCCATCGATGAAGCCTTGGCCGGTTTTTGTACGCGTATTAATGTAACCATTCACCCCGATGGCAGCGTCAGTGTTGAGGATAATGGACGCGGTATTCCGGTTGGTCCACACCCTTCCAAGAAGGATGCCAATGGCAAGCCGATGGAAACCGTCGATGTTGTTATGACCGTGATCGGCGCGGGCGGCAAGTTCGGTGGCGGTGGATACAAGGTGTCTGGCGGTTTGCACGGTGTGGGTGTCAGTGCGGTTAATGCGCTTTCCGAATGGATGACCACCGAGATCAAGCGTGACGGCAAACTGTGGAGGCAGGAATACAAACGTGGTGTGCCACAGGGCAAGATCCAGCAGGTTGGCAAGGTGGATAAGGACGAAACCGGCACCACACAAACCTTCAAATTCGACAAGGTTATCTTCACTGAGGACATCGACTATCGTTTCGATACGCTCGTTCAGCGCTTCCGCGAAATGTCTTTTGTGACGCGCGGCATCACCCTCAAATTTGTGGACGAACGCGCCGACCGTGAAATGGCTTTTCACTTCGAAGGTGG
>DAOQPR010000306.1:0-3935 GCA_035333265.1 Anaerolineales bacterium | reverse complement strand
AGACTTGGCATTCCCCGATCTTTCGGTTTCCTTTTTTGGTAGTTATTGGCTTTTTGCCCCAGTTTTGCGCATTTTATTTTCCACTTACACGGCATCTATTTTCGGATAGCCAAACTTCCTTATGTCTGATCTTGTCACAGATCATGCTTTTGATATTTGGATGGCTGAATCGCTCCCTGCCTGGCATGATTATTCTGATGCTTGGTCTGGGATGCAACCTTGCGGTTATTTTGGCAAATAACGGATTCATGCCGCTCCCGCTGGAAACAGCCAACCTTTTTGTTTCTCAGGAAGTCATGGGTAACCTTATCCTGGGCGAACGTATCAGCTCTGCCAGCAAGGATATCCTTATCCCTGAAGCTTCCATACACCTGCCCTGGCTGGCAGATCGATTTGTTTTTCCAGATTTATTTTCCTATCAATTTGCATACAGTATAGGCGATGTGTTCATTGCTTTTGGCGCTTTCTGGCTTCTTGTGAAAGGGCAAATGGCTCATCCAGTTCTAGAAACAGGAGACCTATCATGACCACGAATTTAGCCGCTCGACCCGTTACAACGATTCAATTGACAGATTTATCCTCTCTTCGGCGCATGTTGATCGCTGCTGCCATCGATAAAGCCTATTGCAAGCTTCTCTTGGAATCACCAGAACGGGCTGTAAAGGATGGGTTTGGGGGGGAGGATTTTCCCATGACAGAATTTGCGTTGGAAGCTGTTTCCAATATTCGGGCAAAAAATTTAGTTGATTTCATCCGGCTGATCAATGAAAAAATTCCTATTTTATAGCCCAGGTTCAACAGCCTTTGGAAATCTAAGTGAAGATCTAAGGAAGTTATCAAACAGGCTTTCATCAATCGGAGATATTTCCGAAGAATTTACCGTTTGGGGGATGCAATGGGCAAAACTTATTGGGGAATCGCTCCATGCTGAATTGGTCTGGATCGCTATGTTGGATGAAAATAAAAATGTCAATTGGCTTGCCAGTTGGCCGGATGGGGGAGTATCTGCTCCTGTGCTTCGAGAGGGAGACAACTTTTTTCCTTTGGCACATAATAATGCTTTACTAGGCTGGCTGTTTCTCATCCCCTCAAAGAGGTTGATTGATGAAGGATTTGTCGAGAAGGTATCTGGGCTGACAGCTTTGATTGGTCTTGCGCTTTTTCAGGAGAACGAGCGCTTCATCTTAATGCGAAGCCTGCATCGTGATAATGAGGGATTTAAGAAGGGATATAACGCCATGTTCGAAGGCCTTGCGCGTATTTTGGGCCTGCGCGACCATGAGACCGAGGAACATACCTTCCGGGTTACCCGCTTGATGATGAAATTGGTGGAACACATAAAAATCCCCCCTCAAGAGTGGGAGGCAATTCGGAGAGGCTGCCTGTTGCATGATATTGGGAAACTGGGTGTACCAGATACGATCCTGCTAAAACCCGGAAGCCTGACAGATGCCGAACGGCGAATGATGCAGTTACATGTGGTCTATGGCTTTAACATTCTTACACCCATTACCAATATTAAGCAAACGCTCGACATTGTTCTCTACCATCATGAACGTTGGGATGGAAAAGGATACCCGGGGGGATTAAAAGGCGGGCAAATTCCCCTTGTGGCACGCCTTTTTGCCATTGTGGATGTTTTTGATGCGCTGACTTCGGACCGTCCCTATCGCACAGCCTGGTCAGAATCGCAAGCTTTAGCACACATCAAGGAACAATCGGGGGCACACTTTGACCCTGAAATGGTGGCTGCATTTGTAGAAATTATGAAATTGCCAGATTGAAAAAAATGGTTTAAGGATGATCATAATGTTGTGAGACATGTCTAACAACAAAATTAAGGTTTCGCGAGGTAACTTGTTTTAAAGAGCCAGCGGGATGCGGATATAACTTGTAAATAGCGCGGGTTGTGTTTGGGCTGGGTATAATTCTGCCTATGTATAATCTCAAACCCAAGTTTCTCCTTAACCCGGCAGTTACATATCTAAATCATGGTTCGTTTGGCGCCACTCCAAGACCTGTTTTTTCAGAATATCAGCGCTGGCAGAGAGAGCTGGAGAATCAGCCCGTGGAATTTTTAGGCCGGCGACACAATGGACTAATGCACGAGTCTCGTAAGGCATTGGCCGATTACCTTGGGACATTCGCCGACAACCTGATCTATGTTCAAAACGTAACCATTGCTTTAAACATTGTTGCACACTCATTGAAATTGAGCGCAGGCGATGAAGTCTTATCCACCAACCATGAATACGGAGCTTTGGATCGAACCTGGCGTTTTCTTTCCAGAGAACAAGGCTTTACGTATATCAACCATCCTGTGGACCTGACTTCACAGAATGCCTTCATTGAATCCTTTTGGTCAGCCGTTACGCCAAACACACGGGTTATCTTTCTCAGCCATATCACATCGCCAACCGCGACGATTTTTCCCATTGAGGCCATTTTGCAACGGGCACGGGAAAAGGGAATTCTTACTATTGTCGACGGGGCACATGCACCGGGGCAAATTCCTTTACATCTCGATTCCCTCGGGGCGGATTTTTATGGCGGCAATCTGCACAAATGGCTTTGCACGCCCAAAGGCGCGGGCTTTTTATATGCCCGACCGGATGTCCAGCATTTGCTTAAGCCCCTGGTGGTTTCATGGGGATATGAATCAGAATCACCAAGCGGCTCTACATTCATTGACCATCACGAGTGGTGGGGCACAAGGGATGTGGCGGCGTTCTTAACCGTCCCGGCGGCAATTCAATTTCAACAGGAATATGACTGGGCGCAGGTGCGAGGCGCATGTCATCACCTGGCTGTTGAGACCTGGCGGCGGATCAATCATCTGACAGGACTGGCTCCGCTTCATTCCGACCCCGAAACCTGGTTCGCCCAAATGATCGTCTCCCCCCTCCCAGCTGATACGAACATTGCAGACTTGAAGAAAAAGTTATACGATGACCATCACATCGAAATTCCATTAATTGAGTGGAATGAGAAGAAATTAATCCGCCTCTCTGTGCAGGGATATAATTCGCGGCGTGATATGGATAAGTTGTTGAATGCCTTGAATACCCTTCTCTACAGAAATTGAAGGTGGTTATGAAAAGATCAGTTTTACTTTTTTTCCTTTTGCTTGCACTAAGCCTGCAAACGCCAAAGGAAGTGTTGGCCCGCCCACAGGCTCAAATCACAAGCGCCGGACAATTGATCGATGCGGTTAATGGACTGCGCATATCATATGGTCTGGCGCCCTTGCCTTCGCACCCGATCTTGATGCAATCTGCTCAATCACAGGCTGATTATATGGCGGCAACCGGGCAGATCACCCATGCGCGCCCCGGCGGGGGGACATTTACTCAGCAATTGATCTCGCTGGGTTTTCCTCTGGCTGGTGATCTTTCATTGGGCGGCTTGCGTGCGGAAAATATTTTGATGAGCAACGGCCCATTGGAATGGAATGGCGTCCCCCCGGCCTGGCAGGATGAGCAGCATATGAACACCATGCTCTCGCAGAACTATACTCACATCGGCGCGGGAGTCTCACAATCAGGCGATACCTATTATTTCGCCGTGGATACTGCCTCAGCAACTGGTAACGGACAACAGCAGGAAAGCGCCGCTTCGATCCTTACAAGTGTTCCAGCTGGCGCAAGTGAGGCGGGCGGGGTAAGCCAGTATATGGTGCCGGTTTCAGTAAGTACGGCTGGCCCCGATGGAAATGTCTTTCACAAAGTCCAATACGGGCAATCCCTTTGGAGTATTGCCATTGCCTACGGCACTACCATTAAGAACATTCAGGCTCTAAATAATCTGGGCGAAAATTCGGTTGTGTACCAGGGACAGGAGTTGTTGGTGTTGATGGGAGCCACCCCGCCGCCGCTTGACCCTCCGACGATGGTTGCATTGTCAACGATAACCATGACACCAACTCAATTGGTGAC
>DAOQPR010000305.1:2209-3939 GCA_035333265.1 Anaerolineales bacterium | reverse complement strand
TCTTCGATCAACCTATCCAATTCATTGCCGAGGCTTGAATTCTTATCGCCCAAATGGAATAGTCCTTTTGCCTATTTTAATCTAACAATCCTATAAACGCTGCATATTTTACAAGTTCGCACAATCCCAATCCTGATAGGCAGAAATGAGGCAGGTCATTTTTGGCAGCCAATATTCTTTTGACGACCCTGCTACAGCATTCCAGACTGCATCAAAAAGCATATAACAAAGACACAAGCGATAGTCATCGCACAAGGATGACCAGTCAAAACGGATTCCTTTGCTTTGCAAACCGCTAAGGTAACGGCGTAGGTAAGGCTCCTCGTATTGAGTGCGCTGTTCGCGGGTCCAGAAGGAGGCGAACATGTAAACGAGATCATATGCCGGAAAGTTCACACATGCATCCTGAAAATCGATCAAATAGGATCGGCCCAGAGCCATGCGTGGAACAAGGAACTGCGTTAGATAACAATCCCCCTGACTCATCGTCAATGATCGCCTCAAACCCAGCCGCGGCTTGATCTGGCTTTCAAAGAGTTTTGGCAACGCTGCCAGTGCGGACTCTCCCAAGTCGATCCATTCGAGCGGCACTTCATGGGCATGATGCATCGCTTTGAATTTTCCCCACTCTCCGGTTCTACGTTCCACATGCTTTGCATGGAAATTCTCATCCCGGTACCACCAACGCATCTCAGTTGTATCAGGAATTTTGCCAAAGGAAGGATTTTCCCAAAACGCAGCATGGAATTCCGCGATGGCATCCACAATGGAATCCAGGTGGGTTTGCAGAGGAACACCGTTCAAGGTTTTCAAACGTTCACGATTGACCGGAGAGATATGGGTTTCGGAAAGGTCTTCAAGAAGCAAAAAGGAGAGACCGCTTTCAATGTCGTAATTCATTCCAAGGCGGCGAGGAATCATTGGAAGATCTATTCCGTTTGCAAAACGATAAAACTGAATTTCATTTTGTCCGTCGTGTTCCGTGTTGACTTTGAGGAGAATTCTCTTTGGTAACTCCTGCGATTTATCCTCATACTCTATCTCTAGATGTGCCACCGATGAATTGAACGCCGTATTTTCCGTAACAGAAAGGCTGGAGACTCCTGTATCCAGAATGGTTTCCAGCCAGGGTTTATTTACTTCTTTGGCAGATTCAAGATAGGTCACCATGTTTCATAATGAACATACTCTGAATCAGATTTCCTGCCGCGCTTCAAGGACGGCGATGGAACATCTTCGGCGCGATGGCCTACAGCGATAACGCCAACCGGGGTTACTTCGGCTGGGATGTTCAATAAGGAACGAAACGTTTTCAGGTCCTTTGACCCGGCAAAGGCACAGACCAACCCATCATCGATCGCAGCCAGCAAGGCGATCATCACCGAGCAACCGATATCCATGAACCAATATGGGACCGGCCATTCGATCTCGTTCCCCTGATCATCCACCTTGTCCACTTCTTGATACCGGCGATGATAAGCCAATTCACTGGTGCAGGGAATCAGCAATACAGGCGCTTTTGAAATGAATGGGTCAAAACCACTTTTTACATATTCTTCCTCTTCACATGTATCGGCAATGGCTTTTTTCATGTCAGGCTGGGTGACGATGATGAAGGATTGTCCCTGAGTAAACCCTGCACTGGGGGCGTGACGGGTCAGGTCAACAATCCGCTGGATCACCTGGGGGTCGACGGGCTTATCGGCAAAATTCCGTACCATTCTTCGCTT
>DAOQPR010000305.1:0-2109 GCA_035333265.1 Anaerolineales bacterium | reverse complement strand
GGTAAATGCCCGCCTGCCTCTGCCTGGTCGAGAACGGACAAAATGGTCTTTACCAATTCTCTCGCTGCTGCTTCACTCAACTCTACCGCTACCCGTGCGGATGTGCCCTGAGCTTCATTCACGAAATCAATATTCAGGGCATGTTCATACGGGGCATTGAAAGGATGGTCGTATGACACATTGGCTTGCTGTAATTCAAACCAACCCTGCATCCCCTTGCCGCTGCCTTCGATCTTAACTTTTTCGACGATCATAGTACACATGGAAGACTCCTATGCCAAATAAGTTTCGAGAAAGATAAAGATCTTCTTCCAGCCATCCACGGCTTGTTCCTGGCGGTACATTGGACGATGGTAATAGAAAAAACCATGACCTGCCTTGGGGTACATGTGGAATTCATAGTTCTTCCCGTGTTTTTTGAGCTCTTCTTCATGCAGTTTGACCTGGTCTGGTGGTGGGCTGGAATCTTCTTTGCCAAATAAACCTAAAATGGGGCAGGACAAATCACGAGTGTAGTCCAGAGGCGATACCGGCGTTTTGGGTGTCAATTTATCGGAGGCCATCACCACGTTTCCTCCCCAGCAATCCACGATGGCATCGAAGCCTTTTACTCGGCATGCCGTAAGATACGCATGTCGTCCGCCGGAGCAGGTTCCAAAGATGCCTACCTTGTCATTGAGATAATCCAAACCGCGTAGATGGTTCATTGCGCCTTCGAGGTCACCCACGGCCTGGTCATCGGGGATGCCGCCATCAGCGCGGACTTTTGCAGCCACATCTTCGGGAGTACCATGCCCGGCGCGAAAATAGAGATTGGGCGTAATTGTCACATAGCCATGCAGTGCGAATTTATACGTTGCTTCACGATACCATTCATCCCAGCCCGGCATATGATGGACCAGCACCATCCCAGGAAATTTTCCCTCCCCGAGCGGGCGCGCCATGTAGGCATTGATTGTCTCGCCATTCGCGCCTTGAATATTAACCGTCTCTGCAAGCACACCTTCGTATTTATCGGTTGTATACATGGTTATCTCCTTGGTATCTTTGTAATTGTACTTTAAGAGAATTGCAATGGATGTATCCTCTTTTGAAAAACCATAAGGATTATTTTTCTTAATGGGTTTGACTGGAATTTGGTGATAATAGTTGAAACCCATTTATCCATTTTCGCAATGGTTTTTCTATAAAAATATAGATGAGGGATGCTGCTGTAATTAAGATCAGTACATAAAAATAAAATACTCGTATTGGGCCTGTAACTCCGAGCAGCGCAAGAAGTTTTTTGCTTAAAAAAAATATCGGTACTTGCAAAATGTATATTCCATAACTGATCTCTCCTAGAAAAATGAAGAGCGGTTGCGAAAAAAGTACTGATAATATGCCATTATCAGTACTTATCAAAATGATCAATGGGACGAAAACAATGGCTAAAAGCCCATTATGCTTTTCCAACCCTAAAGACATATATAAAACAACTAACATGATGATTCCAACAAGAAAAATGAGGGCACCGTTCTTTCGAAAACGCCCTTCAAAATATCTTATGAAAAATAGGCCGGTGATATTGCCCGTAATAAATTCATTTAAGTGCATCAATGGATAATAAAAAATGGCATCATGGCTTGGTGATGGATAGCCCTGGTAAAAAGTGGAAGATACCAACCAATTTGTGATGACTTGACTGATTAAAAACAAGAACAAACCAATCGTAAGAGAGAGACCTAAGGATATTTTTTTGTAAACCAAAAGAAGAAATGGAAATAGGCTATAGAAAAGTACTTCAACGGACAGTGACCAAGCAGGAGAATTCACTGTCAAGGCTTTGCCAGGTATCCATGCCTGCACCATGAAAATATTTAAGATAAGACCTGAAAAGTCGAAAGAAAGCAACTTTAGAAGAATTGCCAGTTGACACAATATAATAGCCAGAAAGTAAACAGGATATATCCTTGCAAACCTACTTTGGTAATATTCGATTGGTTGAATATTTCCTCTCTTAAAATAGACAATTATCATGATAAACCCTGACAAAATAAAAAAATAACTTACGCCAACATCTGCACTTAGAATTATTGTCCGGAGAGGTTCTATATTAAACGGAATGAC
>DAOQPR010000304.1:0-3960 GCA_035333265.1 Anaerolineales bacterium | reverse complement strand
CTTCAAGCACCGCGTCGGCTTCGACCTCAAGCCACACGTCTGCTTTGATGTTAAAACCGAGCGCCTCAGGGTTGACCACTGCGCTGATCTGAATGACCCCTTCTTCGATCATCCGATCCACACGGTAGCGAACAGCCCGTTCCGAAATATCGCCCATCCGGCGCGACATCTCAGAAGCGGACATACGCCCGTCTTCCAGAAGCAAATTGACGATTTTTATATCAGTCTTGTCGAATTCATACATAGGGCTTTGGCTTCTTTTCCGAAAGTGACGCAAAATATACCGTACAGAACTTTTAACGTCAAGAGAAATCTGAATATTAACAGGAGTTTAAATTAAACAGCCGCCTCATACTACGGGACGGCTGATTGCGTTTCAGTGGGTTTTTATTTGGCTGAGAGTTATAGGTGTGACAAACCGAAGTTTGCCCTACTGATAAACGATCTGATACAAACTAAAGCGCTCATCCCGAAAAAGAAATTTCACATTCTCCGGGTAGGTATTCATCATCGCCACCACCCACTCCGGCTCGCCTTTCAGAAAGAGATATTCAACCTCATTCTCTTTGAACATGGCAAAACGCACATCCAGTGGAGTTTCATCGGCAACCAGGGAATGCCATAGCTTCGTCTTCTCGCTGGCAATATCCACACGGAAGACCATCGGCTCAAACTTCATCGTCAGGCTGGGAATGACCGAGTTCGTCCCTTCATCCGGGCCGCCAAGGATCACGGATGTTCCGTTGATCTCAACAGCATTTATCCTCTCTGCTGCACGGATGTAATTGGCATAGAACGAAAGGACATCGGTATTACTTTTTTCCACGTTCCCAAATGTCCAATCACGCACATAGATCACCATGGCAACAAATCCAAGATAAAGAACGGCATGATACAAAGGTGAAGACAGGCGTGCCAGTATACCTGGCAGCTTTATTTTCTGAGCGACCTCAAAGACAAACCAAAAAAGGAAGGCAAATGCGATCCCAAACGGAGTCAACCAGGTGAGCCGCCAAAGCTGAAAAGGAGTCGTGAACATGCCAACGATCCAGCCGGTATATGGCAGCATGGCAACACCCAAAACCAGGAAAGAAGAAAGCACATAACGTGCTGTGGTGTTCCTCCAAAAATAAAACAAGCTAAGGATAACTGCCACCAGACTGATCTCATAAGGCAGTCCCACTGTTAAGTAATGGGAAATACCATAGAATTGCGTTCCATCAATAATGTCAACCCGCCGAACGCCAAAACGCTCGAACTCGCCGTTGGCAGCAACATCTGCCAGCGAAAAACTCAGGGACTTTGCATACTCTCCACCGCCAAAGCGGAAAAGGTACGGCACAACGACCACTGAAGCCAATACGCCTATCACCAAAAAGTATTTCAGGCGCAATTCCTTATTAAACAAGGCTGGCAGGCCATACACCCCGGCGATCATACAAGCCATGCCAAATTGCACTGGATGCGTAAACGCCATTCCCCAGGCGGTGATCCATATCAGTAAAAGTTTTCGATTCGTTGGGCTTTGAAAATATTCGACCACCAAAATAAACAAAATCAGCGAAAGCAAAAAGGCTGCAGCGACTTTATCTTCTGTCAGGCGCTGAAAGAATAGATTGCCGGGCTGGTTTTGTTTTGACAAACGCATCAGGCTGAAGCCCTGCGCCAGAACAGCCGCCCCTGCCAAAAGACGGGAGAGACCAAGAGTCCGTGCGAGGGAGTAAATGCCCATAAAGGAGAGACAGGCCAGGAGCGGAGGAAGAAGCGAGCCGGTGATGAGCAGTCCATCCACGCCACTGAACTCCGAAAGCATCGCTTCCACCAGCGGCCAATAGGCGATCCAAAAGCGGGGAATCTCGAGACGGTTAAGAGCATCGGGAAATTCAAAGTTCAGTGCAGGGGCATGTTGAAAATAATAAAGCAGGGCATTATAGGTAAACGCGTCATCATGAATCAGGGGAGGCTTGGCAATGCTGGCAACATACACGGCCACGCCAACAGGGACAAAAAGCAAAATCGCCTCCCACCAGGGCATTGTCTCAACCTGCCACGATATTTTGATGTTCTTTAGGAACATCCAGAGCAGGATTGCCGCTCCCCAAACCGCATAAAGACCGCGAATGAAGGTCATGTTCAATTGCAGGAAACGCGCAGTGACGCCCAGCAAGCCTGTTACGAACACCGCCACGAGCAGGCCTGCAAGCAGGGCTTTTGGGGAAAGATCGCGATCTTCAGATAAAGCGAGAAATGTCAGGGCTCCGGGAAATACATAGATGATGAATCCAATGGCAAAACGCAAGATCTCAACCCCGGCGAGTAAATTCTGCCAGGGAGCCAGTGCAAGCAATAGCCAGAGAGCAACGGATAGGATAAGAGCAGTTCGATTTTTTAGCATGGCAATCGTAGAAATGTTTTCCTCCGGGGGATACTGGTCAATTATACTTGTTTCGATTATTATCCCTGCGTTTTTCAGGAAATATGGAGTATTTCATGACAGATCGTTTGAAACACAAGCCGCACATATCAGTTATTATTCCCGCCTTCAATGAGGGTGCTGGAATCGGCGGCTTGATCGAAAGAATACGCGTGGTGTTGCAAAGTTTGGATGAATATCATGAGATCATCATCATAGACGATGGCTCCTCTGATTCAACGGCTGAAAATGCAAAGCAGGCAGGGGCGCGGGTCATTACCCACCCCTATAACATCGGCAATGGCGCCGCAGTGAAGACCGGTATCCGCCATGCGAAAGGGTCGATATTGGTAACCATGGATGCCGATGGCCAGCACAACCCGGAGGATATTCCACGGTTGGTGAATCGCATCGGCGCGTATGATATGGTGGTAGGCAGTCGAAACAGCGCCTCAGACACCGCCGCCCACCGCGACATGGCAAATCTGGTCTTTAACTCGCTTGCCAGTTATGTCTCCGGACGCAAGATCGAAGACCTGACCTCAGGGTTCCGCGCCGTTAAAGCAAGGATCGCCCGTCAGTTTTTATACCTCTTCCCCAATAAATTTTCCTATCCCTCCACGATTACACTCTCCGTTGTGCGGGCCGGGTATAGTCTGGGATACGAGTCGATCCGCTTTCCCAAACGGAATAAAAATACGAAGAGCAAGATCAAGCCGCTTCAGGATGGCTTCCGCTTCCTAATGATCATCCTGAGGATCGCTGTCTTTTATGCACCCCTCAAGGTCTTTGTGCCATTGAGCTTCATCATCTTTTTACTTGGGGTTGCCTATGGATTGCTGCGTATCTTCCTGCTCAGCGCACCCTACGGGCAAACCTCAGCCTTGTTGATGTCGACCGCCGCGCTGACCTTTCTCGTCGGCCTGGTTTCAGAGCAGATCGCACAGTTACGCTTCGACCGCAGTGAATCGGACAAGCCCATCGAAGAAGACGAATGAAAAACACCCAGCCGATCCTTATCCTGTCCACCGGGCGGACAGGCACCATCTTCCTCGCCCGCCTCTTCGCGGACCTCTATCCTGATACGGCTTCCTACCACGAGCGCGGCAACTCCAGGCTGATCCAGATTCTGACGAATATGCACTTTTCCCATTTACTTTCCAAAAGCATGGTTAAAGCGGCCTGGAAAGTTTTCAAAGGAAATGAAATTGAAACCTGCGAAAAACCCTATCACATTGATGCCAATAATTTTTTATACGGCCTGCCCATTCTTGCACCCGAACTTTACCCGAATTTAAAAGTATTACACATCATCCGTGACCCCCGTGATTATGTCACTTCACAATTGAATTTTTCCCATCAACGTCGTAGAAGCTTCATCGGAAATTATTTAACTCCGTTTTGGAAGCCTAGTCCATTTTGGGTAGGTGAATTGCCGCTTTCAAGGGCATTTGGATTCTCGCGTTTTGAAAAATACTGCTGGGTGTGGGATTTCAAGAATCGGGTCATGTCACAGGTGAATGATTCTGCCATTCCTTACCTCAAAG
>DAOQPR010000303.1:0-3972 GCA_035333265.1 Anaerolineales bacterium | reverse complement strand
TTCTCAGGGTCAGTAGCGCTCAGTGTCAGGCTGAATGGATTCGGATTACCGTTGACAGACATGGAGACTGCAATGGTGGCACCTTCTGTAATGACCGGGTCTTCATTCACGTTGACGATGGTGATGGTGAAGCTCTTATTAAAGGAAGCCGATTGGTTGTCTGTTGCACTGATACAGATGTTATAGCTGCTCTTGGCCTCAAAATTGTAACTGGCGGCAGATTTTAACTGGTTGTCACTAATCTGGAAGGTGGCGTCATCGGTGCCGCCGCAGAATGCGTAAGTAAAGCTCTCACCAAGATCGATATCAGTTGTGGTGAAGGTGCCGATCACACTGCCCACTGCCTGGTTTTCATTGATCAACGCATTGGATAGGGAAATATTGGTCGGAGCACTGTTTGAGTTGTTGATGGTCACATTCACTGTAATGGTGTCAGTCAGGGATCCGTCTGAAACCTGAACAATGAATGAATCGATTCCAATGTAGTTTGTGGCTGGTGTATACCCGATGGATTTGGATGTTCCCGTTCCAGAGGCGGATGCTGTGCCGTGCCCGGCGCCAGAACTGATACTCCAGGTCAGCGATGTATTCTCAGGGTCAGAAGCATTCAATGTCAGACTAAATGGAGTCGGTGTGCCATTTTTAGACATGCTCACATTGGTGGCTGTTCCCTCAGTGATCACCGGTGCTTCATTAACATTTGCAATATTGATTGTGAATGTCTTGTCAAAGAACAAACTGTCGCTATCGGTGGAACGAACACAGATGCTATAGCTGTTTTTTGTCTCAAAATTATAGCTGGCGCCTGTGCGTAACTGAGAGCCGTTGATCTGGAAGGAGGCATCATCGGTGCCGCCACAGAAGGCGTATGTGAAAGTCTCGCCGAAATCGATATCTGTGGTTGAGAAACTGCCAATTACGATACCAGTTCCCAGATTTTCGTTGACGCTGGAATTGGAGAGGGAAATATTGGTTGGCGGATTGGTGACTGCACCGATGGTTACATTGACTGTGATGGTATCGGTCAATGATCCATCGGAAATTCGAACAACAAATGTATCTGGACCGACATAGTTCAAATTCGGGGTGTACCCAATGGATTTGGAAGTTCCTGTTCCAGAGGCGGAGGCTGTACCATGACCGGCGGCTGTACTGATGCTCCAGGTTAGAGTGCCATTCTCCGGATCTGTGGCGTTCAGGGTAAGGCTGAACGGTGCTGGCGATGCATTTTCGGACATGTTTACATTGACCGAATCACCTTCTGTGATAACAGGCGCTTCGTTAACGTTGGCAACATTGATGGTAAAGGTTTTGTTGAAACCTTGGTTGGTGTTGTCTGTGGAACGAATACAGATGCTATAACTATTCTTGGTCTCGAAATTGAACACAGCTGCATTTCGAAGCTGGTTGGTGTTGATCTGGAAGGAAGCATCATCAATGCCGCCGCAGAACGAGTAAGTGAATGTGTTTCCAGCGTCTGCATCTGTTGTCGAGAAGGTGCCTATCGTGGAACCTGTTGCTGTATTTTCATTGATGGAATTGTTGGATAAGGTGATGTTGGTGGGCGCATGGTTCTTGTCAACCGTGTAAGACTCACCGGAAGTGAATGGGACGCCATTGATGGCATTTCCTGTAAGGTCGGCAATGGTGGCGTTGAAAACCTTGTCCAGGCGGATCGTTCCGTTGCCGCTGCCTGTATTCACAGAGACTGTTCGAGTTGAACCAGTGCCCGTCACATTTGTGATGGAGGCGCCGGTCACGCCGGTTGTGGTCAGTGAGAAGTCACTTGCATCCACACCTGTGACAGATTCTGTGAAGGTGACTGTAAAATCAACCGTAGAGGCCGATGTGGGATTGGCATTGACCCGGGTGATGCTTGAAACATTTGGCGCAGTGTTATCCATTACATAAACTTCATCGGTGGCCGGTTCTGCACCCGCAAATGCATTATTTGCAAGGTCGTTGATCGTGGCGGCATTGAAATTAAGGCCGACCGAGCCATTAAAGCTTTCCAGGTCGCCGCCAGATACAGTTACCTTATATAGGCTGGTTGTTGTCAGCGTAACATTTGTAATCGTCGCTGTCGTGCTTCCATTGATGACAAAGTCGGCTGCATCCACCCCTGTAACGGCTTCGCTAAAAGTGACGTTGAATGCAAGCGTATCAATATTCGTCGGGCTGGAATACTGCCGGACGATGGATATTGCGGTGGGTGCAACTGTATCAATCGTCCAAATATAGGAGGCGGGGGTTTGATCCACCACACCTTGGGGATTCTTTGCTCGTACGCGGAACGTGTGTGACCCGTTGGAAAGATTGGTCAGGTTTCTGGGAGATGTGCATGCTGTAAATGCAGCTTCGTCAAGCGAACATTCAAACGTGGCTGTTGCCAGCGGGCTTGAGAATGTAAAAGTTGCTCCAGTTGTATTCATGAGCAAGCCAGGTGCGGAATTGATTTGAGTATCTGGCGCGTCTGCATTAATCCCATTGCCTACGTCGTAATGGGTAATGATACGGCTTTCACTTAAAGCCTGGTTATACAAAGCGACTTCGTCGATTGTGCCAGCGAATGGGCGCAAGGCTGTCTCATCCCATAGGCCAATGAACAACCCCCAGGTTTGAGGAGTGACTGTACCCGAATAGTTTAGAGAGCCTTTCAGAACACCATTTACATATAGCTTAAGGGTTGTCCCGTTGAATGTACCGACAACATGATACTTTTGACCGGCAACGATCGTACCTGCTGGAGCTTCAGCAATTTTTTCTGTCCAGTTTGATTGGACAACGACAAATTGGAGTTTGTTACCGTTTAGGCGCAGGGCATACGAACCAGCTCGTGCAACGATGGTGGCCTGTGTTCCCGTGGCTGGGATGGTTGTTGGCTTGATCCAGGCTTCCAACGTTACGGCGGACCCGGTATTGAGCGAAGAATTGTCAGCAGCATAAACCTTAACATGGTCATCGACGCCGTCCATGGAAACTGCCGTGTTTGAGGGGTCGCTCGCGATCAAACCTGTAGATGCCAGGGCAGGACTATTCACATATGAGCCATGATTAATACCCTGATTGTCGAAGGCGGCTGTGCCAGAGGGCTCGGCATGTCTCCAGTAGCTTACAGGATTGTCTGAGATCACTGCATTTGAATAATCTGATGTTGGGGCAACAGCGCCGAGAATAATCGTATCTGTCTCAAGGCCAGAGAAGTTCCCAGCATTATCCTTGAAGCGAACATATACTGTTTTTTGCCCGATCTGGCTTGACCCACCATAAGCAGGATCCGCCAAATTCCAACTGATCGATTGGGGAACGGATTGAACACCAGTGTAATTATAGGTTGCCCAATTTGTCCCATTATTGGATAGCATCACCTGGGCAACACCACTTACGTCATCTCTCCCGATGACCTTGACCGTTACTCCTGGTGATATAGTGCTAAGTTGGACGTCGTTGATGGTTACCGTTCCGCTTGGAGGATTGGAATCCATAATGTTCCCGCCCGAAATGGTAAAGTATGTAACTGCTTCATTGTCAGCCACACTTTCCTTGATCGGGTCAGCTTTCCCGGCGCTTTCATACATTTTATTAAGCGGATCAGAAATAGAGCGTAAAACATAATCGCCATCGGCCAATGTCCCCTGACCAAGATCGATCCATTGTTCAAAGCGATAATAGTCATATGTATCGCCCCAACCGACGGAAAGACCTTCAACCATAAGGTTTTCAGCATTGGGCATACAGCCAGTCCAGGGGTAGACCCCAGGGAATGGAGTTTCGATAAGGGTTGTGATAAATTCTTCATCGAGCACACAGGCTGTTGTTTTTGTGCCAATGTGTGTATATTCCGCCGAACTGCCGCCATTGGCAAGAAAGTCTTCATAATCAGCTTTGGACCAAAGTTCGTATTGTCCCCAATCTTCAAAATGGTAGTGATCGTGGGGGATATGATAATAGAAAATGCCTACCTGATAATCC
>DAOQPR010000302.1:0-3980 GCA_035333265.1 Anaerolineales bacterium | reverse complement strand
CTTGAAGAACAACGGCACGAACAGCAAAAAACTATAGACCATGTTCGAGTAGCGCGGCACCTTGGCAAGGTAATCACCCGTAAATTCCTTATCCATGATGCCTGCCATGTCAAACGCCAGCACATGCCCGATCGAAATGGATGCATCTTGAATAAAGTAAAAATCGCCTGGCACGGTTTCAGAAAGGTTTGGCACGCCGCGCAAGGCATAGAATTTTACAAACAAGGCATACGGCAATAAAGTTCCAACCCCAAGCATGACAAACGCCCCAACAGATCGCCAAAAACGGACCTCCACGAACAACCTGCGCCAATCTTTCCACAGGGTTTTCAGCCCGCTCCACCATATGCGTGGACGGTAAACATTGCGCCATGAACCATCTTTGAACCATCCAATCCCATCCATCACGATCAACGTCAACACGGCAAACGCCATATACAACGCAAACAGGATCAGATAATGCACCGCCGGGTTGAAGAGTGTAATGACACACGCCGCCAGGATGGGTTTGTACGGGTTCTTCTGCGGGAAGATCAAGCCGTAGGTCATGAGGGTGATGGAAACCAGGCATAATGAAAAGCCCAGAATGAGCGTGTAAAAATGAGTGATCTTGGCATACGCCATGATGACAAAGATCATCAAAACCGGCGCAGCGGTCAGTTGGTAGATCGCTTCAGGCTTGTATTGTGGAAGGATTCGTCTTAGAAGCAGAGCAACAAATAAATAGGAAAGGTAGGTCACCCCCGGAATGACCAATGGGATGGCGAACGGCAGGACCTTGTAATAACGCATCCATGTGGTGAGAATGGAATAGCGCACACGAAACTCATAGCCATTGGTAAGTTGATTGAATTTACCCGCTGCCTGGTCAATGAGCTGACTATCCGGATTGAAGAAAGGTACCAGTTCGTCGCCATTGATAACCGCCTCGCCGCTCAAGACCAGAGGAATATTGGCGATGACATTACGGAATGTAAACAGGGAAAGCGAAAAATAGATCACCCCAACGATCAGGCTAATTCGCTGGACAGAAGTTAATGCTTTTAAGCGCCAGCCAAAAAATTTCAGCTTTTTTTCAGAAGATGGAAACGCAGGCGCCTCCCTGCTTTTTGAGGTGGAAACGATCGCTTCAAATTCATTCAGTCTACTGTGAGAAGGTTTGCGTTTTGAGTTCATCAAAGTACCTGCCCAGTTTTACTCGCAGGTCCATACTTCGCTCAGAAAGGTAAGCTTTAATATTTTCATGATTCTTGAAGACACACCGAATTCCATTAACCAGGTCATGTGAATTGAATGGATGATTAATATTCAGCGAATACTCATTCATGCTCATATAATTCATTAATTCCTGAACCTTCACATCATAGACCAACCCGAAAAATGGCTTACCGAGAATAGAGGAGATCACCAGCGTATGCAACCGCTCGGCTACGACCAAATCAACACCTCGAATGATCTCCGCTGCATCCTGGGCTGTCTGTGGAGAATATAAAACGAACGGGATTTGAGGAATTCTTTTGGAAAATTCCTTCAGAACCGAAAGATCGTCATTGGCCTTAAATTTGCTCTGCATGGGCAAGGCATGGATCTCTATGGGCGTCTCCGAATTGATCTGCTCCAGACTTTCAGCTAGATTGGATAAAAAGGACTCCCAGGCTTCGCGATTTTCAATATCGTAGTTAAGATTAAGCGCTATTCGGGTTCGATAGGCAGGCGTCTCCTGTTTTGGGCTGGGGATAAAAACTTCGGGCGGGTTGGCAAAAACAGCATCCGGCACAAGCAAAACCTTATGGGAAGGCAGGCCAAGCTCGAGCGCAACGTGATACGACGTGGCGTCGCGAACGGAGAGAAAATTCACCTGTCTTAATATCCAACGAGCCAATCGTTTTCCCATGGGTGTCATTAAAGGGCCAACACCGATATTGCTCATGACCACTTTTTTGCGCGCGATCCATCTGGCAAAAGTCACAATCGAAAGGATCATAAGCAATGTGGAATAGGGGTTTCGCCCTACACTGGCGTAGAGCTCTTTGATAATACTGCCCCCGCCAAAGAAAACAACGTCGCTGGTGAGCAAATGGCGTACAAACCGAGAAAGTTCATCCGTGGTGTGGAAAGTTTCTACTTTAAATTTCTCACGCAACATCGTACGGGTGAATTCAGGGTCATACGAATTAACCGCATAGGTATGTTCAGCCCCCAGTTGCGAAAGAAAGGTTTCAAGCAAGAGTTCATCACCCAGGTTGAATTGTCCATGAGTTCCAAGAAAAAGTATTTTCATAGTGCTGCCTTTGTGATTAGATAATAATCACATCACCAACAACAGCACCTGACAGGATGATTGCAGAAAATCTATCGGAAATGCAAGGCTTGAATCAACGAATACAAATCCCCCAACAACTACTTTATTAACCTATTGAAACCACCCCGGCACAACGCGGACTATCGATACATCCGTAATATTTCACCCCTTTTTCCTGCCCATTGCGATGGATGCGCAACACCATCATCTTTCCGCAGATCGGGCAATTGGGAACAGTATCTGCCATTTGCTCGATTCGAATGGAGGCTGACTTCCCGGCTTTAACCACCGCCAATTGGAACAAAGCAATAACATCTGCCGGGGCATAAAATTCACTGGATGGAATATGAACCAGCGGTATTCCGGCATCGTGGAAAATGTCTTCCATGAATCGATCCACTTCCCTCACCACATCCTTGGACACTGGGCGAATTAGCTCCACACCAAATGTGGGTGTAAAGGTCTCCGGGTCACACAGCAAAAAATCCACATGTTTGCGAAAGATCTTATTAAAGAAATGCACATTCTCATTCGGGCGCACGATCATAAACAGGTCGGTCAAGGCCACTTTGGGGCAGACGTAATACCGAGACCCCATCAACTCCGTCAACAAACGAAAAAGAGCCGCTTCCGGTTTACTTAGGAAGGGCTCTCTCAAACGATAAGGAAGGCGGTTGTTGATGTCTTCAGCCATGACTCGATTATACGGTAGGATTGACTCTTCGTACAGAATTTTGACTTAATTTCCGCGCATTAATTTCATAACAGATGGCTTGAGTGCGGCGTTACAGGCCAACCCTTCGCCGTGAGTGTGTCCCTCTGTCCCATCCCATGCGCCAAAAAATCCCCCTGCTTCTTTCATAATGACCGGGTATGGGCCGCAATCATACACATCCATACGTGGGTCAAGTGCAACTTCAGCGCGTCCCGTCGCGACCAACAGGTATCCATAAGCATCGCCCCATGTTCGCAGCAATACTCCTTCTTCCTCAAAACAGTGGACAATCCCAGGTTGCTTCCTCTCAAGATGCTGAAAATCCGAAGTGACTACACAGGCTTCTGAAAGTTTACTCACACTTGAAACACGTGCGCGGCGTCCATTATTCCAACACCCAAGCCCATCAGCAGCCGCCAGCATCTCGTCCAATGGCGGGAAATACGCCGCCCCCACTTTAACCTCACCTTCGATCTCCAATGCGATCAGCACACCATACAAAGGCACGCCTTGCACAAAGGAAATCGTTCCATCAATCGGGTCCACAATCCAGCGAAAGGGATGCCCGTTCCCTTGCTCGCCATACTCCTCTCCCACAATGGCATGGCCAGGAAATTTCTTTTCCACCTCAGCGCGGACGAACGCTTCCGCTTCGCGGTCGGCGATCGTCACAGGGTCGTTGTTCTCTTTACGATCTGGCCTGATGCCGGTGTTGAAGTACCTTAAGGTAATCTTCCCTGCATGATATGCAAGGGAAGTGGCAAACTCGAGATAGGGTTGAAGGTTCATAGAAGTTTAGTAAGTAATTCCTTTTTAAGCATATGTTTTGTTGGGCGTTGTTTTCATTCCCAATTTTCATAGGTAGAACCTGAGCCATCACATGAGCTGGTATATACTCCTGTCCCTTCGTTACCCAAACAGAGACCTGTTTCCACATTTACCAAGGTCAAACCCAGTCTGTTC
>DAOQPR010000301.1:0-3983 GCA_035333265.1 Anaerolineales bacterium | reverse complement strand
ATCTTAACCCCTCAAACAAATCGCTCTCCACTTTCCTGCCTCCATTGACCAGACTAAATGCGCGGAAGAAGGTCCCCTGCATGGCGAGGACGGCGGTGGCAGCATCTGGGTGCATTTCGGCGAGAGCACCAAGCGTAGGTAATTGGCTTTGATGACATTGAACGGCTTTCCAGGCGGTGAGGCAATGTTCGGCCATGTCGATGCGGGTGGTGATCATCCATTCTTTCCAGGGCGATTCGCCGCGGAGTTGGTCGTCGACGGGGAAGGTCATATCGCCCATGAAAGGTGCAATGAGATTGACGAAACTTTCCCCATCCACCATGTAATAGAGTTTGGAGACGCGGTACGGTTCGAGATTTTCAGGGTCTTTATAGCTGGCATCGGCGGCGCAGACGATGGCGGCATTGGTGAACTGTCCGATGGCGATGTGATCGGGGTGGCCATAGTTGCCGTCATGGGGGAAGGTCACAACAACTTGAGGTTGGATTCGGCGGATGTGGGTGACGATCTGTTCAATCGCATCGGCGGGCTCGGCCCGGTCTACGGAGCCGTCGATGTAGTTGAGGAAGGAAAGACTCTTCATGCCAAGTATGTTCACAGCGTTTTGTAATTCTTCGGTGCGGAGTTGGCCGAGTCGCTCTGGACCTGGATTCTGCTCTTCGGGACCGAACCAGCCCATCTCTCCGCGTGAGGCGCAGATGAGGTGAGTCTCCACTCCTTCGGCGGCATATTTGGCTAGTGTCCCGCCCATGCCCATCGATTCATCGTCGGGATGCGCAAAAACGGTGAGGAGTTTAAGTTGGGTCATAAAGAGTCTCCAAAATTATTTCTGCCGCCATATTCGGCGGCAGAAGCGTGTTATCGTTTTGAAACTTCGAGCAGGGTTTCGGCGGTGATGTTGAAGGCTTTGGCAAACCCAGCCACGTATCGTCCGCCTTTGGGGTTGATGCGCCAAAAGTTAAAATCAGCCATACTAAAAAGTTGGGCGGCTTCGGGAAAACGTGCCAGGTATTGCTCCTTGAGCGGCGTATACCCCGGTGCGCCATTTTGCATGGCTTCGGCTGTACCGCGAATCGAGACACGTGCCAGAGTTTGTGGATCGGTGCGCCCGTCATCCGTTTCACAAATAAGCAGGCTTACACGCTTATCTTTTTGCATATCGACGGTATGCTGGGCCAAACGGCTGACGAAGATATGAAAAGCGGAAAAATCGTCGGCAAAAATAAAAGCGGTCATTGAAACCTGCGGGGTTTCATCGCGCAAGGTGGCAAGGGTGGCAATGCGGGTGGAACGAATAAGTTGGGCTAAGACTTTTTCAGACTGTGTGTCCATGATTAATCCCCCATCGGCGGGTTATCCAACCGCAGGCCGTGTCCACGCACTGTGTTGATGTATTGATGCCCAGGGTCGAGTACAGATAAGCGGTCTCTCAGGCGGCGGATCAAGGCGTCAAGGGCCTGGTCGGAAACCCCAGCGGTTTGTTCCTCGCCCCATACCTCAGAGACTAGTTCAGCCCGGCCTATGACCTGGCCATTCTTTTCGTAGAGAGTCCATAAGAGTTTAAATTGTTGGGCGGAGAGCGGCGGCATCAGTTGTTGTTGATTGACCCAGACCTGGCGTGACTTCTGATCCATTAACAAGCGCCCAGAGCGGGAACCATTTTCTGCCAATGGCATGGTGGCATCGGAAGTGAGAAAAACGAACTGCTGTGCAAGTGCAATACCGAACATGTCGCCGTCCTGCAACATGATCGGGCTGGATAGTTCTGCGCCATTGTGATTGGTGCCATTTTTACTGCCCAGGTCTTCAAGCGTCACGCCTTCAGGGGTAAGTGTCAAACTGGCATGAAAGCGCGAGACCTGTCGGTCTTGAACCTGAACATCACAACTTGGGTCACGCCCGATCATGAGGGTGTGGTTAAGCATCCAACGTTGTCCCTTAAGTGGGCCGTCCTGTGCAACAAGAATGGGAAAATCTTCTTCGCGTTCCATACTCTCCTCGTCATCGCCTCCACCAAAACGTTTCAGAAGTAAAACGAATCTCAAACATCATACTCCATAAGTCCAAAGGCGTTTATAATATAGCAGAAAAGTGGCTTTCTGTGCTGATTATATTGTAAATCCTGAGAATAGGATGCGCAACGATGATACACGCCGAAAATATCATCGAATAGCCAGAGCTACGAGAAAAACCAATGGAGAAGATGCCCCAATCTGTGAAGGCTGGGGAGATCCTGCGTGACCGCTACAAGATCATCGAACAGATTGGTCAGGGTGGCACCGGCAATATTTATCTTGCAGAAGATACCCGTTTGCAAGGTCGTCAGTGCGCACTTAAGGAAGTCGAACACAATCAGGCTCTCCCCAAAGATATTTTTGAGCAAGCCCGCGAACAATTTTTTCGCGAGGCTTCTGTTCTTGCACGTCTGGATCATCCCAATCTCCCCAAAGTCTCAGATTTCTTCTCCCTTGGCTCGCGCGATTACCTTGTCATGGATTATGTGCCCGGCAAGGACTTGCGCCAGCGAATGCAGGAGGCGCGCCGAAATAATACGTTCCTGGCTGAATCGGAAGTGTTAAATTGGGCTGAACAGATCGCGGATGCGTTGAACTATCTTCATCACCAGGACCCGCCCATCATTCACCGTGATATCAAACCCAGTAATATCAAACTCACACCCAGCGGATTGGTCAAACTTGTGGACTTTGGTCTGGTAAAGATCATGGCGCCCGGCGAAGTGACAATTACAGTGATCCAGGGCCAGGGCACTGCGCTTTATACGCCACTCGAACAATATGGTGGCGACGATACTCACACCGATGCCAAAGCGGATATTTTTTCCTTCGGCGCGACTCTCTATCACCTGCTGACGAATGAGCCGCCCGCCGAGGCGCGCAAACGCTTCCTCAACAGCCGTAGCCTGACTCCTCCAGCCGATATTAATCCACGCATCAGCCCCAGTGTGGAAAGAGCCATCCTGTGGGCCATGTCTCTACATCCTGATGACCGTCCACAAGATGTACTTGCCTTCCGCAACGCCCTGCTTGGCAGGCAGGAGCCGCCTCCACAGACAGGTATCAAACGCAATGGCTTTGAGGCTCCACGCTTTTCCATCTTTACATCTGAACAAGTGGCGGTTTACGTCGCAGCGGGGTTATTCCTGATCGGATTGATCACAACAGCATTAAGGTAAAAAAAGCCGATCATACTTTTAGTATGACCGGCTTACAATCATTCGGAAGCAGAACTTCCATATTAAGCCGTCGTTTTTGCCTTTTCGATCATTCGGCAAAAGGAACATAGCTCAGGTGCAGAGGTTGGTTGGCCGCATCCTTGACACGGATGCAAGTGTGCCTGCTCAATATCCTTATCAATGAACAATTCCCCGCTTTGTTTGGCTTCCAAAAATTTCAAATAAAAGGTTAGTTTTGCACCCGGGCGTGCTTCTTCCAATTGATTGAGCGTTTCTTTATAAAAAATTTGGGTCGCCCCTTCGGCAAACGGACATTCTTCATAGATATATTCAATGCCGCGCAACAGAGCATAGGCTGTCATTTCGCGCTCATAGAACCGGCATAACGGCTTAACTTTGCGCGCCAGCCCGTCTGAAGACGGGAGGACAGGCCCTTGGCGAAGCAGGTAATCTGCAGACCATTGAAGCGTATTACCGAACAACACAGCCGCTTCATCATCAAGGTTATGGCCGGTTGCCAGCACATCATAGCCCAGGTCACGTGCGATGCGGTTCATCTCATGCCGCTTTGTCAGACCGCAGACGGCGCACGGTTTTCCATATCCACGATGACTGATCTGCGACAATACCGGAATGGAGTAGCCATATTGCTGTTCCATATTTACGACATGCAGCTTAAGGTTATTGGCCTGGGCAAACTGTTCGGTCAGGCGCTGAGATTCGTGAGAGTAATCAATCCCTCCGTCAATGCCAAGAGAAAGATATAGTCCATCGGCTTGATAACCCAGCC
>DAOQPR010000300.1:0-4003 GCA_035333265.1 Anaerolineales bacterium | reverse complement strand
CTGATCAATAACGTTATAAAAAGTCGTTGGACCTGCACGGCAATTGGAGTTCTTTGTAAGGGTGATTTTAGGTGAAAGTTGTAAAGTCGGCGTTACCGGAATGGGTGTTTCGGTCGGCGTTGGCGTATCGGTGTTTACCACCACCACCACAAAAGTCACAGCGGGGCTTACAACGGCAGTTGGATCGGTCGATTCGGAGCTTGGTTCCTGTACTGTTGTTGTATTTGGCATGTTACAAGCCAAAATTGCCAGGATCAGCATGGATATTGCAAAAGAAAATTCTCTTCTCGCTTTCATGGGCAGACTCCTCGATAGGCGAATGATTTCATTTCAATTATACACTTCGCATTCATATCCATTTGATTTCATGTACAATACAAATATGGATTGGTTCACAAATCCCAAACAAAGTGATGCAAAAAAGTGGATTACCCTGTTGGCAGATGCGACCCAGCGTGATCGAGCGGCTCAGGAATTGATCCGCCTAGGCGCAGATGCTGTCCCAGCCTTGATGGAAGCGCTTCAGACTCAAGACATGGGCCTGCTCCCGGTCTATCAGCATATTCTCGCCCGAATCCCAGCCGCCTCTCCAGTACTGATCAAGGCGTTAAGTGATGCTCATCCACTTATTCGTGGACGGGTTGCCGAGATATTTTCCATCAATAAGAACAAGAATGCCATCCCGGTTCTAATGGATGCGCTTCGCGGCCCCTATTTCACTGTTCGCGCCAAAGCGGCCATCGCGTTGGCCAATATGAGAGAAACCCAGGCTATCCCCGAACTATTAGTTTTGCTAAAAGATCCTGAAGATGAAGTCCGAATAGCGGCGTGTAATGCCATTGGGAAATTTCAAGACCCGTCTACATTTGATGAACTTGCCAATGTCTTATTGGACGATCAAAAGATCGAGGTGCGACAGGCCGCTGTGAAGGCGCTTGGAAATTCCCGCAACCCGGCAGCCGTTTCATTTTTAATGGAAGCGCTGCGAGACTCCTTCTTTTGGTTCGAAC
This sequence comes from Anaerolineales bacterium, assembly GCA_035333265.1. Taxonomy (GTDB): domain Bacteria; phylum Chloroflexota; class Anaerolineae; order Anaerolineales; family Villigracilaceae; genus Villigracilis. Next base: position 2,993 of record DAOQPR010000300.1, on the reverse strand, counting down.
GCGAACAGGCTGTGCGTGATTTGTTGAAAGCTATTGAAGGCATGGGGGAACTGGTCGTTGAACCGTTGATCGATGCATTGGCTGACCGTGAAGTGACCGTGCGTAAATTTGCAGCCATAATTCTTGGCAGACTTCGAGATGCCCGCGCTATTGAAGAGTTGGGGATGACCTTGTATGACCTGCATCATGAAGTGAGTCTGGCTGCGGCGGAGGCTTTGGCTCAATTTGGCGGAGCAGCTATCGGCGTGTTAGGTGAGGCGCTGCGTCATCCGGAGGCAGGTGTTCGCGAACATGCCGTCATTGGGTTGGGTAGGATCCAGGATGTGCGCGTCACTTCTCTGTTGATCGAGATACTGACCGACCCAGACCGAAACGTGAAAAGACAGGCAATTCAGGCGCTTGGCGGCTTGAGAGATGATCGTGCAAAACAAGCATTGCAAGAGGTTGCAGCAAACCGCAGTGACCGTGAATTATCGACCTTGGCAAAACAATTGCTAACGGACATGTGATGAATTTATAAATAACTTTACTGGCAGGAGTGAGTATGAAGCGGATCCATTTATTGTTATCTGTCCAATCCGTGGTTGCGATCCTGGTTTCCATCAACCGGCTTGGCCCGTGGACGCTGGGATATGTGCTGCCGAATGAATTTTTGCGCTGGGTGGATTTCAATAATATGCTTGTCCTGCCGCTCATTAGCCTGACAGCATTGTATCTCCTGAAGAAAACAATCGAATACGACTCACCTGTTCGTGAAGGCCGTGTTCATGCAGGTTGGAATCTGATTTTTATTATCGGGCTGTATTTGACGGCTGTGAGTTATGGCGATCACGAAGTGACAAATTATCTTCACCAACGTTTTTGTATGATGTCTTCTTCAGCGGATTTTTGTCAAATTGTGATTTTCAACGACGATGAGTTCAGCCATTGGGTGTTCTTCACCGGCTTTGTGATGGTAAATATGGCAGTAATATTTCTTCAGATTCTTTTCCCACATCGCGAGGAATTATCCGGCAGAGATGTTGTCTTTTTATTATTAAATTCGTTGTTCCTTGGTTTGGGGGTGCTTGCTAATTTGGGCTTTGAAGAGATCGGGCTGGATCTGTATGTGGTGGCATTGCTGGCTCTTTTATCCGTTTATTTATTGTGGAAAAAAGGAAGGCAGCCCATGTTCGTGTATTACACGGCGGCCTATTGGCTGGGATTGATCGGGAGTCTGATTGCGCAGGCGTTGAGATGACCACAAGGGGTTGTTAGTTAATCGAGGGCGAGTAAACGGCAAATGGCTGGCGCGATCTCTGTCAGGTGCTGGGCCCCGGCGAATGCGTGCCGGTGATTTTTATGACCAAAAAGTAAGAGTGGCACTGAAGTTGCGGTATGTTTGCGCGTGCCAAGGTCTTCCATATTGCCATGATCTGAGGTGAGCAGGATGAGGTCGTTATCCATGTCCCAGTGTGTGAGCAGACCCTTGAGAACGCCGTCGAAAGTTTCGAGTTGATGGATGGCCGATTCCATGTCCTGTTTGTGCCCAGCATAGTCGCTGGCCCAGTATTCAAAGAAGGAGAAATCATATCCTTTGGCCAGGGCGGCGAGCTTTGCCCCTGCAACTTCCGGCTCAAACAGTGGCGCGTTGGGGTAATTTAGAAAGTCATGCCAGCCTTTACCGGTAAAGTCGGCGGAGAGGGCGCGGCCTGCGAAATAATCTTCGTGGGTAAACAGGGGTATGCCCGCATTGGTTAATGCGAGGGGAATGGAGGAATATAGCCGTTTGCCAGAGTCGATGCCGTCGAAGTAGCGCGGCGGGTAGGCGTTGAGCAGGGCGGTCTTTTTTCCGGCACGTATGGTTTTTGAGAAGAGTGTTGCCCCGTTGAGGTATTGGGCTACTTCCGGGTTGGGTTTGGGGCCATAGTGGTAGCCCAGTTCGGCAGGGATGTTGATGCCTGTCAGTAATACGGCCTGTCCCGTGGCGGATTGAGGCAGGCCTTTCACGCCGAGGTTGGGGTCTACGGCTTGCAGGGAAATGTGTGTATTTTCAAATGGTGCAGCGCTGGAGATGAGTTTTTTTCCACCAAGCAGTGCCTGCATATATGGCATGTTTGCGCGAACGAAGGGATTGGTCTCCGGGTTGTCTGTGCCAAGGCCGATGCCGTCCAGGAAGAGGAAGAGGATTTTCATATGAAGGGAAGGAGGGAGAAATAAGTATGAGGTTTGTGGGTAAGATGGGTTGAACTCGTTACTTGTTACTCATCTCATCTTTGCTCATTTGCCACAAGAACCAGGCCGATGCCCGCTCACGTTTATCCCAGCCATCCTTGCGGGAGCGGAGGACGAGGTTATGGCGTAGAATCAGCTCCAGGTCTGTGGGAACAAGCCCGGGACCAGTTTGAAGCGGGTCTGGTTTGAAGAATCCATATATAAGCCAGTATCCACCTGGGGCGAGGACTCGAGTCAGGTGGGTGAGGTAATCTGCTTTGTTTTCGATGCTATGAAAACAGCCGAGGTCGAGGGCAAGATCGTAAGGTGGGGTGACCTGTTTCATCACGGTTGCGTCGTCGGTGAAGACCTTTGCCCTAAGGCCTGCTTTATTGATCTTTTTCTTTGCCATTTGGACGGCGCTGGATGCGAAATCGAAACCATCGGCCTGCCAACCAGCGTTGGCAAGGGTGATGAGATTGGTGCCCGTACCGCAGCCGATGTCCAATGCACGGCCAGGAGGGTGATGCGCCATGAAATCGTAGAGTTCAGGCGGGCTGATATTGGTATCCCAGGGGGCGTTACCGAAGAGGTAGGATGTGTTAAATTTTAGTCTGCGAAGGAGGTTTTTCATGAAGTATGGAAACGATTGTCAAAAATGTCATAATTTTTGGGTGACGCATCACACTTTGACAATTCATTTGAGTTCTTTTACAATCGTGCAACCTGCTTGACCATTTTACATAACAGGAAGGTAACTTACTTATGAAAGAGTATACCACCGAGTTTATCCGCAACGT
>DAOQPR010000299.1:0-4024 GCA_035333265.1 Anaerolineales bacterium | reverse complement strand
ATTGTCATGCCCGCCGCGTTGATTGGCCAACCCTACCAGAGCCTCAGCGGCTGATTTCAGATCCTTCTTGGTGCGGATGATGCCTTGAATTTCATCGTCCCAGACAAGATCGGTCAGGCCGTCGGTGCAAAGCAAAATAGTATCGCCGGGTTGAAGATGGAAACCCTGGTTGTTGACCGACTCTTCTTCTGTTTCGTTATTATCCAAGCGCAGACGGAAATCGACTTCGGGCAGGCGAATGCCGCCGAGATGACGCCGAATGACATGTACATTGGGATGGTCGCGCATCTGGTCGGCAGTGATGATGCCTTTCTCAAAGGCCTCCTGCACCCAGGTATGGTCTATGGTCAGTCGTTGAATGTATTTTCCACGCAGAAGATAAATACGCGAATCACCCACATAGGCAGTGTAAAGCCGGTTCTCGATCACCCAGGCACAGGCACAGGTAGCACCCATACCCTGCTCCTCTTCCTTGCCAGCAGAATGAGAGGCGATGGCCTGGCTGGCATCATGAATGGCACTCTCAAGAATTTTGACCGGTTTCTTGGCATTGCTTTCCGCCACATGCATGCTGATGTAGTTGACTGCCAGTTCGGCGGCCACTTCCCCGGCACGATGTCCACCAATGCCATCAGCCACCACGGCAAAGACTGCCGGGCGTGGGTCATCTTTGCCCAGCTGGAATGACGAGGCTGCATATCGATCCTCATTATTCTTGCCAGACATGCCGGCATGGCTGAGTGCCGCGATATGCAAATGAGGAAGGGTTGTGCGGATCATTCGTCAGAGGCCAAAAACGTAATCTTTGGAGATGGGTTTGGCTGTGGGTTTCTCAGCATAAACCGGTACGTTAATTGCCCAAAGTTTACCATATCCCCATGGATGAGCCTGTATCCTTCTCTGGGCAGAGGCTCAAAATTTACCCATGTCCCCGGCAGCGGCTGTCCATCCTGAAGTAAATAGCCGCCGTCGTCCGTAAGGCGAATGCGTGCATGAACCGCCGCAATGGATGCATCATCCATTATCTGCGTACATTGCACCGGGTCTGTACCAATGACCACTTCCTTGCCATTTAACGGAATGGGAGGTACGGCAACAAATTGACCCTCTGAATTGATTCGGACCAGGGAAGCCGCCGCCTCCACATTTGACTTTTGGCCTGTTTCTGTTTTCCCAGACTGTTTGCGGCGTTTTTTGGTTTTTTCTTTAACTTCCTGTACGGGTTGCTCGGCCAGGGCCTGAATGGGCTGAGTTAGCGGGTCATTTTGGACGCGGCGTTTTTCCTGAATGGCACGCAGGGAAAGGAAACGCAACCGTCCGCCAAGCAAAATGGCAAACAGCACCAATCCGGCAAAAATGATGGCGCCAAACGTAAGCGGAATGCGGTACTTGGCAAGGAAGGCAGTTGGTCCACTGGGAGGCTTAACAACCGTAATGGTTACAGGCATGGGCATGCTGGTCTTGCTCATGCCAAGCACATCCACGGCTTCCACAGTGATCTGATGCACTCCGCTGGATGTATAGGTCTTCAGATCCCATGTAAAGTTATCAAAGGGTTCGGTTGTATTCTCGTCAACGACAACTCCATCCACGGAAAGAGCCGTGCGCGCGAGCGGACGTTTGAAGCCGTCCGGGAATTCGACGATGATCTCGATGTCCTGTGTTTCTGGCAGGAGGATTTCGGTATTGAATGGGTCATCCTCCGGAGCCTGACGCGTGATCTGTAATACAGGCGCAACCGGGAAAGGATTTGGAGGTTGGATATCCAGGGTGAATTTCTGTTCGGAGGCATTCACGACCCCGGAGGGCAGGTTCACCTGTAAATTCAGACTGTGCTCGCCTGAACCCTTTATGCGGGAAATATAGGAAAGTAAATAAATTCTTCGCAAAGGGGAAAAATACGCCTCAGGGTCCGGGAAACGTTCCTCTCCTGAGAACTGGAACATACTGCCCCCGGTCTGAATGGCAAGATTATTAAAGATGGCGGCGCTTGTGGTGGTAAAGGTCGTATTCGCATCCACATACCAGACGAAGATGCGGATCTTGTTCTCCAGGGCCCGTTGAATAAGCGGTTCCAATGTGGCGGCAAGATTTGGGTCCTGCATTTGCGGGGTAATGAATAGAATGGCGCGCTTCATGCCAATACGTGGTGTCTGAGCGCTGACCACGTCCAGAGCAGTGACCAATGATTGCAAATTCGGCGTGGCGACGCGCATATCCGGTTGAAACCCCTGCAAACCGACAATGAAGTCGGCAGCATTGGCATGATTGATCACCGGTCCGGCCTGGCTGACGAGGCTGAGGTCATCGGGCAGGTCGGCGGGGCGGGCCTGCGCCCACTGCATGACCACCTGCGCCACGCGTTGATAGCGTGAAATACCGTTGGCGTTACGCGCATCGAGGGCGCTGCCCTGGTTGACGGCAACCGTCAATTGCAGGGGAATCGCCATTTCGATGAAGGAAACAGCCGGGAGGGGCTGCCCGTCTTCGATGACAGAAACAGCTTCCGATGTGAGTCCGGAGGCGAAAATTCCTGTGGTGTCGAACACGTCGACATAGGAGGTCACAGCCGGGAAGGCGCTCGAATCCACGTTGTAGATTGTGGCATATGCAGTCACCTGCCCCTGAGCCAGCACAGGAGCAGAAATGCCAAAAATCAAGCTAAAAACAAAGAGAATGGGGAAAATTTTGTGCATCAAATGGAAATTCGAGAAGGGTTGGGTGAACTCCCGTGGCAAACCCACGTTTATGATACTCCACTCAAAGATTTCCGTCCACAGGGGGATTCGCTTTTAAGCGGTTGGGAGAGTTTCCGAGACAGTGGCCTGCTCCGGCGGGCGTTTGAGGCGCAAATAGCTCAAACTGAGGACGTAGGTCATGAATGTGCCGACAATGCCTGAAAACAAGGTCATCAAGGGGAAGAACAGGCAGACGAAGGCTCCAAATATCAGGGTCATCACCGGCCCGATAATATCCGTCTCCATAAAGATCGGAGCGGCCATGGCCGGAATCATCGCTGGAAAGACAAAGATGCTGGAGAGAATGGTCGAGCCAAAATAGACGATGAGGGTCAGGATGATGAACTTCCAAACATGTTCGCGCACCACCTGAAAGGCGCGCTTGATGGCATCCCACGCCCCCAGGTCTTCATCGATGAGTGTGACCAATGCTCCATCCATAATGGCGATGACCAGGAATGAAACGGGGGTAAGCAGAATCATCACCGGTTGAAGGCAGATGGTTGCAAGCCCCATTGTGACGATGGATAGGAGGAAAACACAGAGAAAGAAAACAGTAATAACCGCCCCTATGGAAAATTGCAGAATAAGGATCACAGCCAGCGTCCGGCCAAAATATTGAAAGCCGTCGCGAAGCAGGTCCATGAACGAGGTCGAACCTTCGCCGCGTTCGGCCCGCAGAATTCCCAACATGAGAGAGGCGCTTCCGGCAGTCCCTGCCACCAGGCTGGCGATCCCGCCGATGATCATCACAACCACCCAGAGAACAAGGACTAATATCATCATCTCATCATCATTGCCATCCAAAAGGAACACAGGCGCAATGAAAGCAGAAAAGATGAATATACCGATGAGCATCGGAAGCATGGTGAAAAGCCAAAACGATTTATGCTTCCAGGTCAACTGAAAGGAACGGGTGAGGATGTTGCCATAGTCGAAGTTCATGCTCATCTTCCAATCTGGTCTCGATATGGGCTGCCGCCCTACTCGACCACCAGCATCAATCGTAAATCAAAAATCATTAATTGCTACTCCCACTCAATTGTGGCGGGCGGTTTGCTCGTAATATCATACACTACGCGGTTGATTCCCTCCACTTCATTTACGATCCGGCTTGACACTTTTGCAAGCAAGTCGAATGGCAGGCGCGCCCAATCGGCGGTCATAAAATCATCGGTGGCTACAGCGCGGATGGCCGCCGCCTCCTGATAGGTGCGGTAATCGCCCATCACCCCCACCGAGCGGACGGGCAGTAAAACCACAAAAGCTTGCGAGGTCTGCGCGCC
>DAOQPR010000298.1:0-4032 GCA_035333265.1 Anaerolineales bacterium | reverse complement strand
GGCAACAGAATACGAACACGGTCCATTTTCAATAAGTCGCATTTATCCCAATAGTTATAAAAATCTAACTTATGACCAACTCAGTAATGAATTTTCTAAAATAGCAAATGATTCATATTTTGAATCTCTAACAAGCGAGATGGAATCTGAAATCAAAGTACTTTTAAGGGAAATAGCACCCGCGAATAATTTTTTCAAACTAGAATTAGAAATTAGGGGAAACCTATTGCCAAAACCAGACAGAAGCCATTATCATCATGATTATTCCCCAATTTACTGGGAATTTGTTGAGTTTATAGCAATTGATCGACCATCAAACCTGCTATATATGATGGTGTTTCTTTATGAATAATTGTCTCGTCAAAGCAAGCCGCAGCCCAACAAAACGTCCAGAAAGAGCCGGGATAATGCACCTGACCCTTCGACAGGCACAGGAGAGGCTGCTGGGGACTGCCTGAAGGATGAGTAGCAGCATATCAAAAATATAGACAGCCCTTAAGAAGCTATAAGCAAGGAATAGATACAATGAAAAAAAAACTCTCTCTTCTCCTAATTGCTTTTTTTCTAATCGCTTGTCAGGCCAGACCCAAGATCACAAATTATCCTCAACCAGACCTGTCTTTAGACTTTTCACCGTTTCAAACCGCAGACCCGGGCATTTTTACCAATCTCGGTTGTGACAAGATCGATGCTCCTTCGCCGCTTTTAGGTGGGTTGGAGCCAGCCTACCCGATTGCATATTGCATCATTAATTTCACCCCGCCGGATGGCGTCACAACCGAGATCGAAACGGAAATTAAGAATGGGCTATACTTTTTTGCTTCCGGCGGATTATTCCCTCAGTACTACCGCTACGTGATCTATCGAGATGGTGAATTTGTGACCATCAAATCAGAAGAAGATTTCAAGAATGTTTATGCACCGATCGAATCACCCAATGAGGCCTTGAGCTACGTGCTGGCTGTTAAACGGGCAGGTGCCTATTTTAATATCGAGAAAGTTCAAGGATATGAGTATGAAGTCGATGCACTCGAAGATACGCATGTCGTTGAGGATGGAGACGGTTACCGCATCAATCTTTATGAATATCAGGTATTTGGCTGCGGCCCGCATTGGACATACTTGGTCATCGTTCACTTGAGCGCCGACGGGACGATACAGGAAATCAGCCATGACCCGGTTTTTCGTGACCCGAACGAAGATGGTTTGTGTGTAGATTAAAGGAAGACCATCCATTCATTTACAAATAAATCAAAATAATCGCTTTATGAATAACGCGCAGACCTTTTCCAATCAATCAGATCAATATGCCAAAAACCGTCCGCAATACCCATCCGAACTGTTTCAATTTCTCAGCGAAATTTGCAAACATCACGACTTGGCCTGGGATTGTGCCACCGGCAATGGACAGGCAGCCGTATCCTGTGCGGAATTTTTTTCCCAGGTGGAAGCTACAGACCTGAGCCCAGAGCAAATTCAACATCATATTTCCCATCCCAGGGTTCGGTATAGTGTTTCACCCGCCGAACAGACTTCATTTGAAAATCAATCCTTCGACCTCATTACAGTAGCACAGGCCGTTCATTGGTTCGATCTGGAAACGTTCTATCAGGAAGTGGATCGGGTGTTAAAACCCAATGGTATCCTGGCCATTTGGGGATATGGTTTCCTGGAGATCGAGCCACAGATCGATGGCCTGATCGCCGAATATTTGCTCAAGCCCATCGATCCATTTTGGGCAAGCGGGAATCGGCTGGTCATGAACAGCTATCGTGATCTCGCTCTCCCATTCGAACAGATCAACATTCCCAAAACATTCAACATGAACATCCAGTGGAATCTGGCTCAACTATCCGCCTACTTTCGCACCTGGTCGGCGGTCAAACGATATAGATCAGAACTGAACAGCGACCCGGTCTCCCATCTGGAAACTGCCCTTATGCCGATCTGGGATGACCCGGAAAAGACCAAATTGATACACATGCCCTTATTCCTAAAAGCCTGCAAAAAGCCCGCCTGATACAAAGGAAACTTTAAATGTTAAAAATAATCAGAACCAATTCAGAAAACCCCGACTTCATCGCACTCGTCCGGATGCTGGATGCAGACCTGGCCGAAAAGAACGGCGAAAAAAATTCGTTCTATACCCAATACAACAAGATCGCCTTGATCAAACATGTCCTTGTTGCCTACATGAACGAACAGGCTGTGGCATGTGGCGCCATCAAGGAATATGAACCCAGCGTAATGGAAGTGAAGCGCATGTACACCCTGCCCAAGCAACGCGGCCAGGGTACTGCAAGTCAAATTCTTGCCGAACTCGAACGATGGGCCATGGAATTGGGATACAGCAAATGCGTGCTCGAAACCGGAAGGCACATGCCAGATGCCGTTCACTTGTATCAAAAAAATGGATATGCGGTCATTCCGAACTATGGTCAATATGCCGCGGTGGAAAACAGTATTTGCTTCGAGAAGTCACTGTAGAAAATAGAAAGTGGAAAGTGATCCACAAAATCACATTCCACTTTCCAGTTTTGATTAATCACCCCACAAATCCTTCGCAACCTCATCAAGACCCAATTCGATTAATTTCTCACGCCTCGGTCTACCCGATACCTGGTCCCAACCCCGAGCCTCATAATACGCCGACAACATTCCCTCAAAATCGAGTACGAAGCCAGCGGCTCCGCCCTCCTGATAAGGCTCCAAAAACGCCTTCGGCAATTTGTCATTCGCGCGGGTCAACCCCATGCGGTTATTGATGGCGCGTTTGAGATTCCAGGCCCGTTCGCCGGATTTCATCAGGTCGTCCAAAGTCCAATTCAAGTCAAGCTCGGCGTTGAGCAATTCCACCTGAGTCTCCGGCGGAACGTTGGCAAAGATACAAATGATCACCGAATTGAAATGAGTACGCCAATCTTGATGCCTGGCGACATTGGCCGCTTTCTCGGCTTGCGCATGACGGTCAAAATATTGGATGCCAATGTTATCGTAGGTGTGTCCAAAGTCCACAAAAAAATAATCGGACTGGTTATGGCAGGCCCCGCGCGGGCTGGTGGCGTATGAAAGCGCCATGCCCGAAACACCGCGCGGATCATGATAGGCGGTTTCCAATCCATTCACTTGCACAGCTTCATCTTCTGCATCGAAGGCTTTGCCCAATGCCCGTGAGCCGTTCGCCATCAGATCACCGATCCCCTCACGGCCAGCGATTAGGTGGATCAACTGTCGGGCGGCGAGAAAATCTCCCCAGTGTAGAGTCAGCCCGCCCGTAGCCTGAGGCGTGATCTTCCCCATCTCGAACAAATGAAAGGCCAGGCCAATCGTATTGGCCGTGCTGATGCTATCCATCCCATATTTATCGCACAGTTCACCGAGGCGGACGACATTGTCCAGATCATCGATCAATAAGTTTGGGCCAAAGCCGACGACTGTTTCATATTCGGGGCCTTTACGCTTTTGTCCGTCGCCTAAGTTCACCACCCGCCCGCAGGCGATCACACACCCCTGACAGGCGCTCGTCCCGGTCAAAATGCTTTCAGCCATCTTCGAACCGGAAATATTATCCACACCTTCGAACGAACCTTTGTGATAATACTTCGACGGCATGGAACCCAGATACTCGGCGTAGTTTGCCACGCCGGATGATCCAAGTTCGTGCAATATCTTCGCTTCATTGTCTTGCTTCAATGTACGATTGGCCTCGGAGCGCGCCTGTGCATACTTTTCAGTCACTTCGATCTTGTGCGTACCATGCACCGCAATCGCTTTGAGATTTTTCGAGCCCATCACTGCGCCCATGCCCGTGCGCCCGGCCATACGCCCATGATCGCAACAGATGGAGGCATACATCACGCCGTGCTCGCCTGCTTTGCCAATCACTGCGACTCGTGCGGCTTTGACTCCGACCTCCCCTTTGACCAGGTCCTGAGTCTCGTACACATCCTTGCCCATCAATTGCGCCGCATCGCGGACCTCGAGCCTGCCATCCTGAATCCAAAGATAGATCGGCGCCGAAGCCTTGCCCGT
>DAOQPR010000297.1:0-4047 GCA_035333265.1 Anaerolineales bacterium | reverse complement strand
AATACGGTCTCGCCAGTCTCTAGGTGACACGGATCAACTCCCCCATCACACGTTCTCTTATATAGGGCTTCAAACTGTCGGGAGTCCCCAGGTCAACGGGGCAGCCAAGCAGTTTTTCAAGATAATCCTGTAAGGCGAATAAACCAAAATACCCCATAGGGCGATTGAATTCCACAAGTAAGTCCACATCACTGGTAGAAATCGCTTCATCCCTTGCCACAGACCCAAACAGCAACAAAGATTTCACACCGAACTTGGTTGTCAATTCGGCGTTTTTTTGTTGTAGGGTTTGGAGAACGGCTTCCTGTTTCATGTCGTAATTATAACGCTCAATCAACACCGTGTTTCGTCGGGCTAACCTTTACTTATGCTTGAACGGAATCATCATCAAAAATCCCAGCGCGATGATGCCCTGACCGATCAAGACGCCGGTCGCTTGCCAGGGGCCAAAATAGGGATCCATTGGAAAGGAGTGTGAACCCATTCCCAAAACATCGGCAAGCCCGGCGAAGATGCAAATTACATAGCCCGTGGAAACCAAACGCGACCCGATATCAGAGATGATGCTGCGTTCAAGCCCCCACCATAAGGCATGCAATCCGATCGTACCGCCAAGACAAATGAGTCCCAGACCGGCAAGGAACACAATGATCTGCACGAACCCTACAACCGGACTTCTGTCCCAGCCGAATAAAGCAGGTTTTGCTCCCACTGAAAAAATGAACAAGCCGATAAAAGTAATCACCACACTGAGGCGCGTACGAGGTGTGGCTGAATCGTCCACAGGTGGAGCAGGTTGAACAGAAGGATTTGCGGGAAGATTTGACATGGGAAATAATAAAGTTTTCCGTCTTTCCAGGTTTAGGGCAGGTTTCTTTTCAAACGTGCGATCCAGTTACCGCCGAGGATATTGGCGGTATCAACGTCGGAATACCCGCGCGCCAGCAACAGGGAAGCAAGCTTTTGCAGGTCGGCAACCGTGTCAATTTCCGGCGGCACAGATTGCACCCCAAAACCGCCATCAAAATCAGAGCCAATACCTGCATGCAAAGCGTCACCGGCGAGCTGACAGATGTGGTCAATATGCTGGGCAACGACATCCAGAGGCACTTCTTCCCGCGGGTGTCCTTTGTCTCTGGACCAGCCCACCTTCAAATAGGTATTGAATGGCACAACGCCCACCACCCCATCGTGTTCAATAATTCCCTCAATGATCCGGTCTGTGAAGTGGCGATTGGTGTTCGAATTGGGCATCAGGGCGGCACAATTGGCATGTGTGCCCACAATGGGGCCTTCGTAAATATCCAGCGCTTCGATGGCAGCCCGTTCATCCATGTGGCTGAGGTCGAGGGTGAAGTTGAAATCCAGCATGGCAGCCAGGAGGTTGCGTCCATCATCAGTCAATGGGCCGGGCTCCCTCCAACCGCCGCAATAGCGTGTACCCACCCAGGCCGGGCCGATGAGGCGCAAGCCGCGCTCGTACCACATCTCCAATTCGGAGACATGACGAATCGCCTCCGCTCCTTCCATGAGGATGACCATCCCCACAGGCCGGCCCGTCGCTTCGGGCTTTGGATTCTGCCACTGGTCAAGCAGCAGGCCAAGGTCATGTTTGGAGGCGATAATGCGGAATTTATCCGGGTGGTTGTCTGTTATGCGATGATAAACATCCAATTGTTCGCGATAGAGTTTGTGGGCTTCATCAAAGTTTTTGTAAACCTGCGTTTCCGTTTCATGGGTACGAAAACGGATCGGGGTTGCGAACAAAGTGGAAAAGATCAATGCGACCTGGCCGCGCTGATAATCCGGCCAGCCAAGCAGGCAGTCGCCATTATCCTGTACGGTGGAACTCCCCGCTTCCAGTTGGCGTGTTTCACTTGCCGGACGGAGGTAATCACGCCCATAGGTGAGCATGTTGTAGGCTATATCTGCGTGAGCATCAACAAGGATTGGCATAGATTTGAAAAGCGCACCTTGCGGTGCGCTCTTGATTATTCGTTGGTTTCTTCGTTGCCTGTATCGGGCGCGGCATCTTCTTCATCCGAAGACCCATAGCCCTGTGTGAGCATCTTGAAGTCCTTGTCAGCAAAGGCGGCAGAGTCCACTTTGCGCAGGCTTAAGCCAATGCGATGCTGGTCGGGATCGATGCGGATGATGCGCAGGGTCTTGACATCGCCTTCCTTGAGAACTTCCTTGGGGTGTTCCACCCGGTTCTCACTTAACTCGGAGATGTGGATGAGACCTTCGATATCACCTTCAAGACGGGCAAAAGCACCGAACTTGGTCAGGCGGGTGATTACACCTTCAACCAACTGGCCGACACTGAACTTCGACATGCGATGACGCCAGGGGTCTTCAAGTAAAGCACGAATGGAAAGGCCGATGCGGCGCTTCTCACGATCGATGTTAATGACCTTGACTTTGACTTCCTGCCCGACCTCGAGAGCTTCCTTCGGATGGGCAACATGGTCCCATGAAATTTCAGAAAGGTGAACAAGGCCGTCGGCGCCGTTGATATTGACGAATGCGCCAAAATCAGCCAGGCTGGTAACACGGCCCGTATAGGTCTGCCCTTCTTCAAGCTCGCCGATCACGCGTTCTTTCAATTCGGAACGGGTCTCAGTGTTGGCAGCACGTTCGGAAAGGATCAGGCGGCGGCGTTCGCGGTCCACTTCCACAATGCGAACGGAGATGGGCTGCCCCACCATCTTTTGGTAGCGCTGTTCGGGCTTGTCGCCGGTTGATTGGGCGCGGCGCGCAGCACTGATCTGTGAAGAAGGAATAAAGCCGCGCAAATTGCCAACCAGGGCGATCAGACCGCCCTTGTTAAACCCAACGATCTTTGTATCGATGACGGTCTCTTCAGCAATCATCTTCTCGACGTTTTCCCAAGCGATCTGTTCAAACGCGCGCTTGAGAGAAAGCACAACATTCCCGTTATTATCTTCCGGGCTGATAACGAAGACATCGATTTCCTGACCAACCGAAAGGGTCTCGCGTTCCTCCGGGGTCAATTGTTCCAATTCCTTACCAGATACAACACCTTCGGACTTGGCGCCGATGCTGATCAGGATTTGGCTTGGCGAAATACTGGCAATCGTTCCTTTGCGAATCTCGCCTGCTTTAGGAAGATCGATGCTCAACGAATCAGATGCTAACAGTGCCTCCATCGATTGATTGTTTGTCTGATCTCCCTGCGCATTATTATTCCCGCTCAGGGTTTCATTTTGATCCATCACTCGTGACTCCAATTAATAGAAATGTAAGGTGGATTATACAAGTGAAACGACAAGTTGGCAACCCTGACACATTAAGAAGAAAGGCCCCACTTCTCTCTAGTTTTATAAACAAGCGTTATAATCACCGGCTGGAGTAAATAGATGCCTGCCATTTTCCCCTTTACAGCTATCGTTGGTCAGGAGCGCATGAAGCGTGCGCTCATTCTCAATGCCGTGGATACCCGCATCGGCGGTGTGTTGATCCGTGGTGAACGCGGTACCGCGAAGTCAACTGCGTCTCGCTCGCTTGCAGCACTTCTCCCCCACGTCAAAGTCGTTCAAGACTGCCGTTTCGGTTGCGACCCAGATAAATCTGGCACCTGGTGTACAGAATGTAAAGAACGCTATGCAGTTGCAAAAAAATTGCCGACTGCCGAACGCGCCACACCTTTCATCAACTTACCTGTTTCTGCCACCGAAGATCGCGTGGTCGGAACGCTCGACATTGAAAAAGCCATTCAAAAAGGCGAACGCCACTTTGAACCCGGTGTGTTGGCAGGCGCGAATCGCGGCTTGCTCTACATCGACGAAGTGAACCTGCTCGACGATCACGTGGTGGATATTCTGCTGGACTCTGCCGCCATGGGCGTGAACACGGTGGAACGCGAAGGCATCTCCTTTGCCCACCCCGCCCGCTTCATTCTCGTTGGGACGATGAATCCTGAAGAAGGCGATCTTCGCCCTCAGTTGCTGGATCGCTTCGCCCTTTCGGTGGAGATCGTCGGCATCCGTGAAGCGCGCGAACGCATGACCATCATGGAACGCAACA
>DAOQPR010000296.1:0-4054 GCA_035333265.1 Anaerolineales bacterium | reverse complement strand
GATCAAATTTGATTTTCCAATGGTCAGCCTGGGCCGCCAGGTGGATGTGCGCAACGGGGATGGCAAGTTCATCATGCGTGCTGCCGATCCCTTGATCTCGTTCAAGGATAGTATGAGTATTGTTGATGGCAGTGGGAAGGCTGTCTATCAGGTCAACGGAGACTCGTCTTTTCGTATGGCCTTCCAGCTTGCCAGTACGTCCACACGGTGGGATGTGGTTACGCCGGATGGCAGGCCCGTCTGCTGCGTGGATAATTATTGGGCGCGTATGGAGGAATTTAAAGACGTGCGCGTGCAGTCTGATGCGTCGGTGACGAACAGTGATGGACGCGCCAACATTGGCGGCATCCTTGGGAATGTGGCTGCCAATGTGGCGAACAATGCCATCCGCCAAAATGTGCCCAGCCGTCTGGTCTATCGCGTTATGGACCATGAAGATGGAAATGTGCTCGGTTGGATCGTCCCATCGCGCGGAACTGGCTGGTTCGATTTCCTGCCGTATTCCACCCGTATTCAGATACTTAATCTGCCATTCGCGGCGCGGGCGTATGCTCCTTCGTATGAGTTCAAGGTTGGCAACTTGTATACCCCGACGATCTTGAAACTTCAAAAAGTCCGTGATATGTTGGTTGACAAGTACTCGCTCCAAAAGGTCGGCGAGATCACAGATCAGCAGGAGCGCTGGGCCATCCCGGCCTTGACGCTGGTAACGATGTTCGAACGTCAGCGTGTGAAGGAAATGGTAGATTGGTAAAACCAACAGGAGGCGACTTTCAAAGTCGCCTCCTGTTTTTATGGATGATATTCGAAGACTGTCACGTTATTATCTTTATCTTCGAAGACCACCCGGTATTTCTCCGGCTCTGAGAACAATGTGGGCAGTATTTGTTTTTCTACGGCATTATCCAACTCTGTATCTTGCGGTGATTGAAGTGGTGGCGCGATCACAATATAGTCAATGCCCTGATTCTCGAGATAGGTTTCCACTTCCTGGTCATTTTTTGGAAAGCCGATCGTTTTGCGTTTAACATGTACATATGCCGGTACGGGTTCGTTCACCATCACGATGGCGTCAGGCTGGGCATGTTCTGCGATCCAACTGGTCCCAATGGAAAGATCGGTCATTTGTTCGCGGACTGGAAAGCGCCAGTCTTGCAGGTTACGAGTAAGCAAGACAAGAGCAATCAATGCCGAGATACCGATCACGGCTAGCTCGGCAAGACGTGCCTTGAAAATTTTTTGCAACACCCAGCGCATACCCCACAGGAAATAAAAATATAAGAAGGGCAGGATCGGGATAAAGAAGCGCGCCTTTACGCTTCCAACCTTGGGGTTCCAAAAGGCCAGAATCCCCAGCGTGTAAATGAGCACATACAGGTTCATCCACTCGATCTGTGGTTTCCAAAGAATAAATCCCAATACGATGGTGAGCAAGATCGCAACATTCAAAACGATGGGGATGAATGTCAATCCGGATCTTTCCAGCACGGTGTCCAATCTTGTGCCGAAGATGGGGATCAACGAGCCAGAGAGGACTTCATTGAAGTAACCGGAGGCATTCAAGCCAACCTGGCTGATCTTCTCCATCAAGGATCCATCCAATACCTGCGCTTCATAACCGGACGAGAAAACGGTGCCGCCATTGCGGAGGTTGATCCATGCCTGAAGCAGGATTCCGCTTAGCAAAATAACAGTGACAATTCCGAGGTCTCGAAGGCGGCGCGAGAACAGAAGGTACATAAGAAGCGAAGCGGAGAGCGCGATCCCGATGGTACGTATCTGCTGGGTGTAGAAAGCCAGCAATGCCGCCGCAACAAGTAGCCCAATCCTCTTCCCATCAGTCTTGTCGAATATGACCAGGGCCAGCAGAGAGAAGAACAAATAAGCCGACTCGGACATTAATGTTACCGAGGTCCCAATTAATAATGGATGCAGTGCGATCAGGCTGACCAGAATCTCAAGCATGGGCGAAGAGAGACGCATGTAAAAAAGTTTATAAATCAAGGGGATGGAGGCGAGCCAAAGCGCGAGCGAAACGAGTTTGAGGACCTCGTAATTTTTTGGAAATAGTCTTGTGAGCGGCGCAAGAATCAGCGGCCAGCCGGGTGGAAAGTTGTGTTCGACCTGCGGGCGCGGGAAGTTGATCAGCTGGTAGCCCTGACCGCTGCTCAAACTCTCCGCGAGGATGACGTAATGGGCGTCATCATACGAAGTGCCGATTTGCAATGCATCGAAGCGCAGGGCTGCCAGACCTGCGCTGATCAGAACCAGTAGAATTAATAATGTCCTTTTCGAGAAGTGAGCCATAATCTTTTTGAACAGTATCTGACTAGAATGAGTAATCCTATCATAAATAAAAGGTCATTTTCCCATGTGACTTTCATCTTGATTTTATTTTCTGACTTGAAAATCCAATAAAAATCAGTATTATTTAACCATATTTCTCGGGGGTGAATTCCTGACAGATAGGGAATGCCTCGGGGGAAAATCTATTTGTATAGGAGTGTTTTTTTCCATGAAACGTAATGCGCTTTTTTCATTTACCATGCTGGTAGTGCTTGGGCTGGCGTGCAGCAGTACAGCGCCATCTCCCACACCGACGGCTACATTTACTCCAGAACCGCCGACTTTCACTCCATCGCCGACAAGCACCTCCACGCTGACCCCAACTGCAACCCCAAACTTGGCCGCTACGGCCGCGTTCAATGCCACGCAGGAAGCCGGTGATGTGCTTACAGAGTTGGATGGATTTTTGGCGGACACGGATATTCCCTATAAAGATGGGCATCTTGCTTGGAAGCAGGACGATAAAGAAGTGATCAGAATGCAGGGACCGGACGGAATCTTTAGCCCCTTTGCAGAAGATTTCGATGGCGGCAATTTCATCCTTAAATCAGATGTCACCTGGAATGCAACTGGTATCATAATCTGCGGCATTATCTTCCGTTCTGAAGCGGATCAACGATTGGGTGCTCAATACCAGTTCCTGTTCCTGCGTTTCTCTGGCGCCCCGGCTTGGGCGATCGAATATCATGAATTTGGAGAATTTCGCAATTCACCCACCGGTGTGAAGTATTCGAGTGCTGTGGATTTAAAGAATGATGCGACGAATCAGGTTGTCATCGTAGCGCAGAACGAAGTCTTCACTGTCTTTATCAATGGTGTTCGTCAGGGAAGGTATTTTGATAATAGCAAGCAGCGTGAAGATGGCGTGCTTGCATTCCTTGGAATGCAAGATTCCGGGAATGGAAGCTGTACCTATGCAAATACTACGATCTGGGAATTGAAATAAAACATCATGTGAACGGCAGAGACCGAATCTCTGCCGTTCTTTTTATATAAAGATGTGTGAGATGGGTGCAAGGTTAACACTTTGTCGAAAAAAGTCTGAACGTTGTATTCAGGGACGCTGGGTATAATTGAGGTATTAGAGGTGTCCCATGATGAATAATAAACAACTGGCAGATACATTTACACTGATCGCCAACCTGCTTGAGATCAAGGGTGAGATCATTTACAAGATACTTGCCTATCGCAAAGCCGCCGAGAGTTTGCAGGCATTGGGTCGTGAGGCAGGTGATTATTGGAAAGAGGGGAATTTATCCGAGATTCCCGGTGTGGGCAAGGCCATCGCCGAAAAGATCGATGAATTGCTCTCAACCGGAAAACTTCAATTTTTGGAGAACCTAAAGAAGGAAGTGCCGGAGAGTTTAGCCGATTGGCTGCAAGTTCCATCGCTGGGGCCAAAGAAGATATCTATGATCTGGAAGGCTTTGAACATCACAACCCTCGCTGAACTTGAATCTGCGGCAAAGGAAGGCAAATTGAGAGATATGCCTGGTATGGGGGCAAAATCAGAAGCGGCAATCCTCGATGGCATTGCATCGCTTGCTCGCCGTTCGGGCAGGCTTCCGCTTGGGCAGGCTTATCCGCTCGCGCAGGAGATCATCCGGGTTCTCAAAGGTGTGAAAGGGGTCGTTGAAGCGCAGCCCGCTGGCAGTTTAAGAAGGATGCGTTCAACGGTCGGTGACCTGGATATCCTGGCTGCATCCAA
>DAOQPR010000295.1:0-4056 GCA_035333265.1 Anaerolineales bacterium | reverse complement strand
TTTGTATTGATTAATTCTGTATTTATAGAATTAAAATAAATTTTGTTTCCAGACTCATCTCTTTGCCCATTAAACGTAATAATATGGTGGTGGCAGTGCTGGGTGTGGGGGACAAACCACAGGATTATACAGAACAGGACCTGAATATTCTGCGAAGGCTTGCAGAAACGGTCTTCGATATCATCATGCGCAAGCGCGCAGAAGAAGCCTTGCGCAATAATGAATATCACTTCCGGACCGTGGCCGACTTTACCTATGACATGGAATTTTGGCTGAATGAGGATCAGACCCTCTTATATGTTTCCCCTTCATGTGAACGTATTACAGGCTACAAAAGGGAGGAATTCCTGAAAAACCCGCTTCTATTACAAAGCATTGTACATCCGGAGGATCGGGCTATTTTTGAAAGACATGGTGCGGATGAATTTCACATACCAAACCCCTGCTCTCTGGATTTCCGCATCATTACTGCAGAGGGTGAGGTTCGTTGGATCAACCATTCCTGTCAGATCGTATCTGATGAAGAGGGTAAATTCCGTGGGCGCCGGGTGAGTCACCGGGATATTACTGAACGGCGGCGTGCCCTTGAAGAATTGCGTGCCAGCGAAGAAAAATATCGCGGGTTGATCAAAAGTCTGACCAATGCCATTTCCGTCCTGGATATCAATGGAAACTTCCTGTACGTGAACGATACCGCCGCCTCTGATTTTGGCAGTACGCCCCAGGAGGTGGTTGGCCGCAATATGAGAGACCTCTTCCCCGAACCATTCGCCTCTCAACAAATGGGATATGTTCAGAGCGTTTTCAAGATCGATCAGGAAATTAAGTACGAAAGCCAGAGTATGGTCAAACATGGGTTGCGCTGGTTCCGGGTTACATTCCAGCCGCTTCATAATGAAAACAATGAAGTGACCCAGGTGCTCATCAACGCCACCGACATCAATGACATCAAGGTGGCCCAGCAGGAATTACAGGAGTTGAACCGTACCCTGGAGGAGAAGGTTGCACAACGTACCGCCGAGGTGCAGGATCTGTACGAGAACGCCCCAACCGGCTACCATTCGATTAATGCGGCGGGAAAGATCGTTTTGATCAATCAGACCGAGTTGAACTGGCTGGGGTATACCCGCGAGGAAATGATCGGTCATCCTGCGATTGAGTTTGTATCCGAAGCTACTCGTCAGGCTTTTCTGGAGAACTTCTCTATCCTTGCCCAACGCGGCTGGGTTAAAGATGTGGAGTTCGATTTCATTCGAAAGGACGGTTCCATACTGCCGGTTCTGCTGAGTGCCACTGCGATTCGTGACGAAGCTGGCAATTTTGTAATGAGCCGGTCCACGATCTTCGATAATACTGAGCGCAAAGAGGCAGAACTTGCCGTCCGTGAAAGTGAAGCGACATACCGTGCTTTATTCGAAAACTCAAATGACGGTATTTTCCTGATGTCCGCCACCGGTGAAGAGCTGCAAGCCAACCAGCAGGCTCTCGGTATGCTTGGTTATACCCTGGAAGAATACCTTAGCATGGGTAAGGAGAATCAAAACCCATTTACCGTGGAAGCAGCCCAGCGCCGGGATTCGGATGAAAAGTTTGCCGCCCTTTTGAACGGCGAAAAAGTTCCGCTATATGAACGTGTTTTCACGGCCAAAAATGGGCGTAAAGTTTTGGTGGAAATAAACCTTTCCCCGGTGCGTGATGAAAACGGCAGGATCATCATGGTGCAAAGTGTGGTGCGGGATATCACCCAGCGCAAGGCAGCCGAGGAGGCGCTGCACCATAGCCGTGACCAACTGAGCGCCACGAACCTTGCCTTGCAAAAAGCCTCACAGGCAAAAAACGAATTCCTTGCCAATATGAGCCACGAATTGCGCACACCGCTCAACGGTATTCTTGGCATGTCTGAGATCTTGTTGGATGAGATTCGCGGCCCACTCAATGAACGCCAGCACAATATGGTCAACATCATAGAATCAAGCGGGCGGCATCTCTTAAGCCTGATCAATGATATCCTCGACCTTTCCAAGATCGAGGCCGGAAAATTGGAGCTTCATTTTGAAAAGGTCTCCGTCATGGATATCTGCCAGACCAGTTTGATCTTTATCAAAGAACCGGCCGCAAAGAAAAGCATCCAGGTCGAGTTTGAAGCGGATCCTTTGGTTAGTACGGTTTATGCAGATATGCGCAGGTTGAAGCAAATCCTCATTAACCTGTTGAACAATGCTGTCAAATTCACAATGCCTAATGGTTATGTCAAACTCAAGGTTAAGTCTGATGCGGACAATCATCTGATTCACTTCTCCGTCATCGACAACGGCATTGGCATTTCAGTCGATGATCAAACTCGTCTATTCACACCCTTTACTCAAGTGGACAGCAGCCTGACCCGCGAATATGAAGGAACCGGCCTGGGCCTGGCATTGGTCATGGAATTGGTGGAACTTCACAACGGCAGTGTCAAATTGGAAAGTGAAGTTGGGCAGGGCAGCACCTTCACCGTTTCCATCCCCTGGCAGGCTGAATCAGAAAAGAGCGCAAAAGGATCGGATGGGTCTTCATCAAAACAGACGGAACCTGGTCAAACGTTGAAGCAGATGAAAGCCACGATTCTGCTGGCCGAGGATATGGAAACGAATACCATGATGATCAGCGACTATTTGGAAAGCCTTGGATTTACCGTCGTCACCGCTGTGAATGGAAGGGAGGCCGTGGAGCGCACAGAAGCATATTCCCCCGACCTTATTTTGATGGACATCCAAATGCCCGTCATGGATGGACTTGAAGCCACCCGCCACCTCCGAACAGACCCGCGCTTCGCGACTGTGCCCATCATTGCCCTTACCGCCCTGGCCATGACCGGCGACCGGGAACGCTGTCTTGAAGCCGGAGCCACGGAATATATCAGCAAACCGGTAAATTTGAAACAACTGGCAGAGTTGATCCGAACCTTGTTGCAAGCCGGGAGCGAATAGAACTCGCGCAGTATCCAGAAACGACCTTCGAATGCGGAGGTCGTTTTGTCCTTAAACGATGTATGATGAAAGCATGGAGGCAACCATGGACGAATATCGGATTCAACAAGTGGAAAAGATCGAAGATCCCATCTGGGAAGCCATCGGCGGGGGCATCAATTCCTTCAACGAAGAGCAGGCCGGAGCGGAAAATGCGAAGCGGATTTGTTTCGCCGTCTACGACCCAGAAGAAAAGATCGTGGGCGGAGTCATCGCCTTAACCTATTGGAACTGGCTCTACATCGACCTGATGTGGCTGCGACCCGACTTGCGCCGCAAAGGCTACGGCGCGCGTCTGCTGGCGCTCGCCGAAGAAGAAGCAAAGAAACAAGGCGCGCAGCATGTCTATCTAGATACCTTCAGTTTTCAGGCGCCAGAGTTTTATAAGAAGCAGGGCTATCGCGTCTATGGCGAACTCAAAGACTTCCCGCATGGACATCAACGCTATTTTATGACGAAGGGCTTGGTGTAATCTGCGCAAAGTTGGGGACTATTTCTTAAAGTACACGGATTGGACGGACGACACGGATGAACAAAGATTGTTCAATGGGTTTTCCGTCCGATCCGTGTGTTCCGTGTACGAAAGGAATTACACTCCAGATCGAAATCCAAAATGTGACCATGCTTATCGTATAATTTCACTATGAAAGCACTCAACTGCCCCAACTGCGGTGGGACTCTCTCTGCTGCGTCTCTAAAAAATGACCTCGCCACCTGCGGATTCTGCGGCACGACCTTTCGTATGTCCAAGACCGCCACACCCGAACCAGACATGGGTGACCTGCTCCTCGGCGCGGACTTTGCGAGCGAAACCCTGCCCGGCTGGGAAATTGTCCGTGATGGGGAACTCACATTCCACAAAGGCAATCCCCCCGAACTGCGCGGACGGTACAAACCGCGCCTCAATTCCTATTACGTTCTGATCTCTTCCGGCTTTTTAGATGACTTCGACGCCAGTGTCACCATCAAATTTACCGAAGGCGATGAGAAACTCATCACAGCTGGGCTGTATCCCCGCATGACCAATCAGGGCGGCTATGCAGTGTAT
>DAOQPR010000294.1:0-4058 GCA_035333265.1 Anaerolineales bacterium | reverse complement strand
CCCCTGGGGTGGGGAGGGTAAGATTGGCGTCGTTGCCAGCCGCATCCTGGATGATCGCGCTATTGAGATGTAGAGCGGATGTGTCCACGTATTCCAGATCGGATGAATTGTCGCCTGCCTGGACGATGTAATCATCAAAGGCCAATGTGGTGGAGCCGCTGCCGGAGGCGTAGCTTACACAACGATCCGTGGTGCCGGTCTCGAAGCAGATCGTTGGTGTGCCGCCGCTGGTATTCACATTCACAACTTCGCTGAACTGCACGCTAATCCCAATGTGGTCACCTTGATTAAAGGAACCATCTGAAGTGCCAGAGATCACACTGATGACAGCCGGAGCCGTAGTATCCACTACAAAATTGTTGTTGTAACCAAAGGAACCAGAGGCCCCTGGGGTGGGGAGGGTAAGATTGGCGTCGTTGCCAGCCGCATCCTGGATGATTGCGCTATTGAGATGCAGAGCCGAGGTATCCACATATTCCAGATCGGATGAATTGTCGCCTGCCTGGACGACGTAATCATCAAAGACCAATGTGGTGGAGCCGCTGCCTGAGGCGTAGTTTACACAACGATCTGTGGTACCGGTCTCGAAGCAGATCGATGGTGTGCCGCCGCTGGTATTCACATTCACAACTTCGCTGAACTGCACGCTAATCCCAATGTGGTCACCTTGATTGAAGGAACCATCTGAAGTGCCAGAGATCACATCGGCTACAGCCGGAGCTGTGGTATCCACTACAAAATTGTTGTTGTAGCTGAAAGAGCCGGAGGCGCCCTGTGTGGGCAAGGTGAGGATGGCATCATTGAGATCGATATCCTGGATCACTGCACCGTTGAGTTGCAAGGCAGAAGTATCCACGTATTCCAGGTCGGAAGAATTATCACCTGCCTGGACGACATAATTATCGAAGGTGAGGGTATCCGAACCGCTGCCTGAGGCATAGTTCACACAGCGATCTGTGATGCCGGTTTCGAAGCAGATCGATGGTGTGCCGCCGCTGGTATCAACATTTACATCTTCACTGAACTGCACGTTGACCGAGATGCTATCACCTTGGTTGAAGGTACCATTCGCGGTATTTGAAATCACACTGGTGACAGTGGGTTCACCTGCAGCGCGGGCTGGGGTGACGATCATAGCCGCATTTGCGAACAGCGAAATAAGAAATGAAAACAGGGTAAAAATCCGAAAAGAATGAGACTTCATGTAAAACTCCTTGTTGGAACAGGCTGCCTATGAATCTTCACAGTTGCAGACAAAATCAGTACATTGAATTCACTTATACGAATCCTGTCTTATGTTGTGATAAGTATATCCCCAATAAACCACTGAATTTGGTTATTTTATTCCAGAATGTGCTTATTTATTCATTGATTTTATATTGCAGTTCGGATATTGTTTTCAATTTGAACTTGAAGAAAAAATAATAGACCTCCTGAAACCAGAAGGTCTATTGGAAATTAGAGATGAAAGTTATTCAAACTACGGCAAATTGAAGGCCTTGATGAGGAAGACAGCCATCTGGGCGCGGGTGACGGAGTCTTCGGGGCAGTAAGTGCCAGCCGCACAACCGCTGGTGATGCCTTCAGCCGCGAGCTGCTCGATCCAGGCGGCAGCCCAGTGATCGGTGGGCACGTCGCTAAAGATGCCGGAAGCAGTTGGCGGGGAGTAGGAAGCGCCATGTTTGGCTTTGAGGAGGAAGACGGCCATCTGAGCGCGGGTGACGGAGTCTTCGGGGCAGAAGTTACCGCCTCCACAGCCACTGGTAATGGACTCAGCCGCGAGTTGCTTGATCCAGGCGGCAGCCCAGTGATCGGTGGCGACATCGTTGAAGCCGGTGCTGGCGCCCACGGCGGGCGGAGAGTAGGAAGCGCCATGTTCGGCCTTGAGAAGGAAGACGGCCATTTGAGCACGGGTGGCAAGTCCTTCGGGGCAGAAACTCAAGGAGGTGTTGGAACAGCCCGAGGTAATGCCAGCGGCGTAGAGCCTCTCGACGAACTGCCAGGCCCAATGATCGCTGGAGATATCCTGGAAGGTGGGGGTTTCATTGATCGTCCAGGTGTAGGATTGGCGCACAGAGACATTGCCAGCTTCATCGTAGGCATCCAACTCGAAGGTGTGATCGCCGATGGAAAGATTGGAGTAGGATTTGGATCCGCTGTTACATAATTCCCAGGTTCCGGCATCGAGATTGCAATAGAAGGTAAAGTTGGGGTTGACGGTGAGGTTATCGGTGGCGGAGAATGTGAAGCTGGCGGAGGTGATGGGAGTGGGGTTGGCGGGTTTGGTATCGATGGAAGCGACCGGCGCGGTGGCATCGATCCACTGGGCATAAAGAGTGATATCTGCCGTGAAGGGATAGGATTCACCATCGGCATAATAGGTGCCAGATCCATCGGATGCGGTGTTCCAGCCGTTGAAGGAGTATCCGCTACGGGTGAAAGCATTCATCGTCAATGCAGTCGCCGAGCTGGCAGATTGGTCGCTCATGGAGCCGGAGCCGCCATTGGCGTCGAAGGTGACGGTGTGGGAGGTAACAGAGGTCGTGGTAAAGGAATAAGCGCCATTCATACCCCATACATAGGAAGCTGGGCTGCCAACCGAAGCGCGCACGCCCCAAGAGTAAGTGGTGTTCGGGGATAAGCCTGAAAGATCTGCAGAGGTGGCTCCGCCTGTGGAGTGCCAGTTTGCTCCGAACATGTCGCCAACACAATCATTGATATCAGCGGCAACACAATATTGATAATCAGTAGCGCTGGCGCTGGGATTCCAGGAGAGGGTGGGCGAGGTGGAGACGTCGGTTGCTCCGTTCGACGGTGCAATGACCGTAAACGCTCCTGGTAAACCGTAGACGACCAGTTCAGCGCCATAGGAGGTGCCGAGGCTGTTAGTGGCGAAGGCGCGCACGTAATACTTGGTGCCAGAGGTCAGCCCCATCTCATCGAGACCAATATGATAGGAGTAGGGGAAAGCAACGATACTTGTAGTACGTTCCACTTTGCTGTCGCTGATGGTAGGAGTGCCAGTGGTGTTATAGACTACACCATGGGCCATCACAGAACTGTCACCCATAGTGCTAATAGTCGCGTTCACATTACGGGCCTGTATAGTATCAATGGAATCTGTGCTGACAGTAGGAGTAGGCGCGCCGAGGGGCGCGGCGCTGGCGGATGTGACGCCCAATGCGCTGAAGGTCAACGCAAATAGGGTGAGAAGGACGAACAACTTGTTTTTGAAAGAATGTTTCATTTTATTTCTCCTATATGAAATAGATTTCGATTAAAGTTCGAGAATACAAAATTACGGTACGGAAGAGAGTTGGCTTTTATCCTGCATCCCTCCTTTGTGAGACTGAAGGGATTTCAATCTTGTACTCCACTCTGGCCTTCATTGCCCTCAGGGTATGTAGTAATTCCGCACGCGGGGCGGTCTTGGCGAGCACGACATCTGCACCGTGTTTGCGCGCGGCTTCGTCCTGACCTGGCACTTCGTTCGTGGTCAACGCCAGCAGGGCGGCACCGAGAGAGTGCTTGCGCAGTTCCAGCAATGCCCGTAAGTCATCCTCGCCGGGGTTGCCAATGGAAAACAGGATAATTTCAGGACGCAGGCTCTCTATGATATGCAGCGTGTCACTGCCTTCAGAGGCGATAGCGGCAATGGTCAGGTTGGGCTCATCTACAATAGTGTTGACGATTGCCGCACGCATCAGTGGGTGCCTTTCGATGACCAGAATGGTGGCTGGGGTGTTCTGCATGCCCCAAAGGTACTATGAGACCCCCGTTTAAGTCATCAGCGTGGTGTTTAACTTTTGTGGAAGTTTGTTTACGTCTTGTTTAAGCGTTGTTTAAGTCTGACTTAAACAACGCTTAAACAAAAAAGGCGGGTCTATCTAAAAAGTGACAGTCACCTGAGAGGTGACTGTCACTTTGGTGTAGGTCTTTTTGTGGCAGGGCTAGCCGCTTTGCTTGCCTCGCTGGTTGGCGTATGCCACCGCCTGGGCGCGGGGTTCCAAGCCCAGACGCTGCAAAATATTATGGACATGCGAGCGCACGGTCGCCTC
>DAOQPR010000293.1:0-4090 GCA_035333265.1 Anaerolineales bacterium | reverse complement strand
CACTGAAGCACCTGCTGCAACCGAAGCCCCTGCCGCCACCGAGGCTCCTGCTGCCTCACAAGGCGAAGGTGAAGTTGCGATCGTAGCCTGGCCTGGTTACATCGAACGTGGCGCCAACGACCCCGCCTATGACTGGGTCACCGCATTTGAAGAAGCCACCGGTTGTAAGGTGACCGTTAAGGATGCTGCCACTTCTGATGAAATGGTTCAGCTGATCAACGGCGGCGGTTACGACCTTGTAACCGCATCTGGCGATGCCAGCCTGCGTCTTATCTATGGTGGTTCTGTTCAGGAAATTGACATCACCAAGATCCCTTCCTATTCAAATGTTGATCCCCGCTTGCAGGATGCCGCGTGGCACACCGTGGACGGAAAACACTATGGTGTTTCTTATCAATGGGGACCGAATGTGTTGATGTACAACACCGAAGTCTTCCCGGAAGCGCCGACTTCCTGGAACGTGGTCTTTGAAGAACAGACCCTTTCTGATGGCGAATCCAATAAGGGACGTGTTCAGGCGTATTCCGGCCCGATCTACATTGCTGATGCCGCTTTGTATTTGAAAGCCACCAACCCTGAATTGGGTATTAACGATCCCTACGAACTGACCGAAGAACAATTTGCTGCTGCCATTGAACTTTTGACTGCCCAACGCGAGATCGCTTCCAAGTACTGGGGTGATTATCTTGTTCAGGTGGAAGATTTCAAGACCGAAGGTTTTGTAGCCTCTTCCTCCTGGCCTTTGCAGGTCAACCTGCTCCAGGCTGACGGTGCTCCGATTGCCAGTGTAGTTCCCTCCGAAGGCGCAACCGGCTGGGCGGATACCACAATGATGGCTGCCAATGCTCCGCACCCCACCTGTGCCTACCTCTGGCTCGAACACTCGATTGACCCGAAGGTTCAGGGCGATGTGGCTTCCTGGTTTGGTTCGGCTCCCTCCGTACCCGCTGCCTGTGATGGCGCCAGCGAACTGCTCGGCACCGAAGGTTGTGCAGCCAATGGCTTCGACACCTTTGACCAGATCTATTTCTGGAAGACGCCTGTTGCTGCTTGTGGTGATGGCACCGAAAACTGCGTTACCTACGATCGCTGGACCGAAGAATTCACCAAGATCGTCGGTCAATAATATTTTGAGTTAGAATCCAGCCGCGTCCAAACGACGCGGCTGGAACTTTATAAACTCATAAACAAATCAATGACACAAATTCAACATTTGTGTCATTGATTTGTTTGCGAGAAGAAAAATAAAATACATTCGAGGGTATGCCATGAGCGATTCTGCAATTCAGTTCAAGAATGTTAGCCGTCACTTTGGGGATGTACGGGCTGTGGATGACGTATCACTTGAGATCAAGAATGGCGAATTCTTTTCCATGTTGGGGCCTTCAGGTTCAGGAAAAACAACCTGCCTGCGAATGATCGCTGGCTTTGACCGTCCTACATCCGGGCAAATCTTTTTGTACGGGCAGGATGTTTCTCATCTTCCCCCATATGAACGTTCAGTGAATACAGTGTTTCAGGATTACGCCCTGTTTCCACACATGACCGTTGGCCAGAACATCGCCTATGGATTAATGATCAAACGGGTTTCCAAAGAACAACAAAAGAAGCAGGTGGATGAAATGCTGGAACTTGTCCAACTTACTGGATTTGTTGACCGCAAACCATCCCAACTCTCCGGTGGACAGCGTCAACGCGTGGCTCTTGCCCGTGCGCTGGTCAATCATCCCAAAGTTTTGCTGCTCGATGAGCCTCTCGGTGCATTGGATCTGAAACTACGCCAGCAGATGCAGGTGGAGTTGAAGTCCATTCAACAGCGGGTGGGTATCACCTTTATTTTTGTCACCCATGATCAAGAGGAAGCGCTCACCATGAGCGACCGCATCGCTGTTTTTAGTCAGGGAAAGATCGAACAGGTAGGCACCCCTGCTGAAGTATATGAACATCCTTCTTCAACATTCGTAGCGGGTTTTGTCGGCACTTCGAATCTCGTTTCAGGAGAAGTCGCCAAGCGGATCACAGGTTCCGATGCGCGATTTTCGATTCGCCCTGAAAAAATTCACCTTGGCACACCGGACAAAAAGCCCGATGCCGATATGTTCTTCGCCGATGGCAGGGTTCGTGATGTAATCTACCTTGGTTTATACACACGCTATCTGGTGGAACTGGATGGCGGTGGTGATCTTGTGGTGGTTGAGCAGAACCTAAACACCACATCCATGGATGTGATGAAGGTGAAGGGTCAGAACATCCGCTTGTTGTGGAAGAAAGAGCACGTTCGTTATGTGGGAGGTTAATGATGCTTAATCGGATCTCCACTTTCTTTTATCTCCGTCCCAAATTAGTGCTGGCGTGGATGTTGCTGCCACCTTTGTTATGGTTTTTGGTGGTGTATATTGGTGCGCTTTTCACCATGCTTATCAATAGTTTCTTCTATTTGGATGGGTTTACAGGCAAGGTGGTTCAAGAATTTACCCTGAAGACCTACGCCAAATTGCTGGACCCCACCAACCTGCAAATTTTTGGCCGAACCACTCTGATGGCGGCTTTGGTGACCATTGCCTGCATCATTATTGCCTTTCCGCTTTCCTACTACATGGCGCGTTTTGCCTCCCCGCGTATGAAAACCTTCTTGTATCTCGCGGTCACTCTCCCGCTTTGGTCAAGCTATGTGGTGCGCGTGTACTCGTGGAAGTTGATTCTTGCGCAGGAGGGCATCATCTCGTGGTTTGCAAAACTGATTTACATGGATTGGCTGCTTGATTGGTATTTAAGCCTGCCAGGGGTGGGTGGCACTTCTCTGGCCATCTCTGCCACTGGGATTTTCATTGTGTTCGTGTACATTTGGGTGCCGTACATGATCCTGCCGATTCAAACTGCTCTGGAAAGAGTGCCAAAGTCGTTGATCGAAGCCTCAGGTGACCTGGGGGCCACCCCCTCGCAAACTTTCCGTACCGTCATTTTGCCACTCTCGTTTCCGGGCGTGGTGGCAGGGTCCATCTTTACATTCTCTCTGACTCTTGGCGATTTTATCGTTCCACAGTTGTTTGGTACTTCCAGCTTTTACATTGGCAAGGCTGTCTTAACGTATCAAGGTACATCAGGAAACATTCCCCTGGCTGCTGCTTTTACCATGGGGCCAATCGTCATCATGATCGTATATCTTTTGATCGCCCGCAAGTTAGGAGCATTCGA
Organism: Anaerolineales bacterium; assembly: GCA_035333265.1. Taxonomy (GTDB): domain Bacteria; phylum Chloroflexota; class Anaerolineae; order Anaerolineales; family Villigracilaceae; genus Villigracilis. The sequence continues at coordinate 895 of DAOQPR010000293.1, read as the reverse complement.
TGCCCTCTAATTCTTCCCAGCCTGGTGAACGCGCTTCCTGGCTTTTGAAACTTGGAGCACTTGGAGCAATTCTATTCCTGCATATTCCAATGTGGCTGATTTTTTTATACGCGTTTACCACCGAAGAATCAGCTTATACCTTTCCACCCCCAGGGCTTACCCTTAAGTGGATTCCACAGGCGCTTGGAACACCAGCCATGCAGGATGCGCTTTTGCTGACCGTGAAAGTTGCTGTACTTGCCACGATCTCTGCGCTGATCCTCGGCACACTCGCAGCGGCGGCAGTGTATCGCTTTGATTTCTTTGGCAAGGAAGCAATTTCGTTCATGCTTGTTCTGCCATTGGCCCTGCCTGGGATTGTCACAGGCATTGCCATGCGCTCTGCCATCAGTCTGATGCATATCCCGTTTTCATTTTGGACCATTGTGATTGGCCATGCCACCTTTTGTGTTGTGGTTGTGTACAACAATGTGCTGGCGCGTTTCCGCCGCACCAGCGGATCCATGGTGGAGGCCTCCATGGATTTGGGCGCAAACTCATTTCAAACATTCTGGCATATCGTCATGCCCAATATTTCCACTGCATTGCTGGCTGGCGCGATCCTTGCATTTTCGCTTTCATTTGATGAGGTCATCGTTACCACATTTACAGCAGGTAACCAGCAAACACTGCCGATCTGGATCTTTAGTCAGATGCTGAAGCCGCGCAACCGCCCCATCACCAATGTCACTGCCATGCTGGTGATCTTGATCACGGCTCTGCCGATCCTTTATGCGCAAAGGATTACCGCAGGTACATCAGATGCGGAAGGCAGTTCAAAGTAAAATTTCTCCGCCTACCGGCGAGCGGCGAGGATTCTCCTTGTCGCTCGTTTTCTTTGTATAATCCCTCATAT
>DAOQPR010000292.1:0-4091 GCA_035333265.1 Anaerolineales bacterium | reverse complement strand
GACCAATATCAAACGCATGTTGGCCTACTCTGCCATTGCTCATGCAGGCTATATCCTCATGGCCTTCGTACCCTATGGAAATGAAAAAGCCGCTCCAACCGCGATTGCGGCTGGCTTGTTCTACCTTGCCGCCTATGCTATCAGTAACTTTGGCTCCTGGGGTGTGGTCATTGCCCTCGAAAAAGCGGAAGGCAAAGGGCTTGAACTTGATGATTACGCCGGTCTGGCGAAGAAACATCCCGCCCTCGCCGCCGCGATGACGATCTTCATGCTTTCCCTCATCGGCTTCCCCCCAACACTTGGCATGGTTGGCAAGTTCTACCTGTTCCGCTCCGCATTGGATGGCGGCTTTACCGGCCTGGCCCTCATCGGCGTGGTGACATCGCTCATCTCCGCTTTTTACTACTTGCGTGTTGTCGTTCAAATGTACATGAAGGAAGGCGATCCGACCGTTGAGCGTGAGCCCTGGCTAAACTTTACAACAGCGATCACTGCGATTGCGACCGTGGCTTTCAGTTTTGTCCCTCAAATCCTCTTCTTGTTGGCAAGCACGGCTGTCTTGCGATAATGTTTGTACTACACACAAAAATTTATTGACAGCCCGTCCCTTTGCGGTATAATACCGCCCGCACGAAAAATGGCTCCGTAGCTCAATGGCAGAGCAAGCGCCTCTTAAGCGTTAGGTTCTCAGTTCGACCCTGAGCGGAGTCACAAGAAAAAACATCCCATTATTGGGATGTTTTTTTATGCGGGTGAAAAAACTTCGCTTGAATCAATCTCCGTTCATCTCTGATCAAAATTTCCCCAACACCCACACAATCAACGGCGCAATCGCCAGCGCAGGCAGGAAATTTCCTACCCTGATCTTCTTGATCTCAAGTAAATTGCTGACTGCAAGCCCCAACAAAATCACCCCGCCGGTGGCGGTCATCTCGTTCATCATCGGGTCGCTGATGATGGAACTGAGCAACCCCGCCATCAAACTGATCCCGCCCTGGAAAAAAAGGACGACCAGCGAAGAGAACAAAACGCCGATTCCCAGCGTGGAAGCGAAGGCAATCGAAGCGAACCCATCCAATGTCGATTTGACCGCAAGCAGGTTGTAATCACCGGTCAAGCCATCCTGGATCGAGCCGAGGATGGTCATCGGGCCGACACAGAAAAGCAGGGAGGCCACCATGAATCCGCGCACAAAACGGGAGCCGGAGCCGGTTTCAGATTCTTTCGAGAAGCGTTTTTCAAGAGTCTGCCCCAGAGATTGCAAGCCGTCTTCGATCCGCCACCACTCACCGAGCAATGCACCGATCAACAGCGCACCCAATACAATCAGCGGGTTTTCGCTTTTGAGGAACATTTGCAATCCCATCGCGGCAGTAAACAACCCCAGCCCGGCGATAATGGTGTTTTTGAAACGCTCCGGGATGCGCGAACCGAAAAACAACCCAATTGTTCCACCCATGAGGACGGCGATCACATTGATAATGGTTCCAGTCATGATTTTCCTTTTGTAAAAAGACTTCGGAAGTCTCTGAGACTTCCGAAGTCTGGTTTCTATTCCGACTTCGCCAATGAAGTTTTTCGCCCCGCGTGCAGATTCTCCAACAACTCAAGCACAAAGCATAAAGAGGAAAGCCGATTCAAATAACGCTGCAAATGCGGGTTGACCACCACCTCGCCATCGTACAACTCCACCACGCGCCGCTCGGCCCGGCGGATGACCGCTCGCGCCAGTGAAAGCGCCGCCCCACCAAGCGTATCACCCGGCAGAATGAATTCACGCGGCATTGGAACGATCTTGCTCAACTCATCGGTTTCGTGCTCCAACCATTGCACACGCGCTTCGTCAATGTGACGAAACGTCTCCGCATTCTCAGGCGTGGCGGCGACCTCCGCCATCAGCTTGTATAAATCTCGCTGGGCATCGAGCAGGATGCGAGGAGTCTGAGGCGCTTCACATTGGGCACGGGCAAGCCCCAGGGCGGCAGAAGCTTCGTCGAGCGTGCCGACGGCTTCCATCTGTACATGATATTTTGGCACACGTCCTTCGCCCAGCAGGCCGGTCGTGCCGTCATCACCTTTGGCTGTATAAAATGTCATGCAGGCATTATACCCACATCTTTTGCAACCGCTGACAAAAAATGCAATTTATGACCACACTGGGTATAATGCCCATACTGGGTATAATGGCGCGCATGATTCCACGCTACCATATTGAAATGACCCGCGAGGCGCTCGCCCCGCATTTCAGCGAACGCGCACTCCAAATGATCATCTCCGCTAATATTCATCAGGATGACCTGCCCAATCAATTCGGTCACGATGAGATCCATTATGACAATAATGCCATCGATGCAGGCGATCGTTACATCAACGAACAGCGCGGATACATCCTGGCCGCCTTGATGCTTCCCGGAAACCTTGGCGCCTGGGTGGCCTTTGGGCGATTGATACACACTGCGCAGGATTTCTACGCCCATACGAATTACGTCGCCCTGTGGCTGGAGGAACAGGCTGGCACGCCTCCGACTCCGGCGCAAATTGACCCGCTAAAGAAAGACCTGATCCAAAGCCCCAACCTCTGTTCGGGCAAAATCTACTTCCCAATGGACATGCTGGCGTTCCTGCCAATTTTTCGACCATTGGCCTTGAAGCTCCTGCCCAAGGACTCGCATGGCTGGATGAACCTTGATGCCCCCAATCGCGGCTTTAAGTTCGATTACGCCCGTGCCGCGGCCATCAAGCGCACATTGTATGAATTCGAACTACTGCAAAAATTACTACCCCCTGAAATGTTTGCAAGATTTACAGATAAATAGATAAAGTACTGTTTACATTGCAACGCAGGTGGAATTTCTCAAGAAAGGTATAATCAATCCCATGGAAACAAAAGCAAAATTAAACGAAGCAATGAAAGATGCAATGAAAAGCGGAGATGAAATCCGCAAGCGCACGGTGCGCATGGTGCTCGCCGCCGTCAAGCAAGTGGAAGTGGATAAGCGCATCGAACTGGACGATCTGGCGATCACAGCCCTGATCCAGAAGGAAGTCAAGAACCGGCGCGAGGCGCTGGAGGAGGCAAAGAAAGCCAATCGGGATGATCTGGTCGCGGCCAATGAAGCCGAGATCAAAGTGCTGGAAGAATTCCTGCCCAAAGCCATGGATGCCGCCGAGTTGCGTGCCCTGGTTCAGGCTGCCATCACCGAAGTCGGCGCATCTGCTCCCAGCGACATGGGCAAGGTCATGAAGGTCGTCATGCCCAAAGTGGCCGGACGTGCCCCCAACGATGCCATCAGCGCCGCCGTAAAGGAACTCCTCACCCAGTAAGCCTTGCTGCAGGGCGGCGCTGATCTGTTGCCCTGCAGTTCTTCTTATGTCTGTACGAACCCCCGTTTCCCGCAGCATCCGAATAGTGCAATATGGTTTGATCACCCTGGTCGGGGTGGTGGCATTTGTTATCTTAATCGTGCCATTGGGTTTGCGCCCTACAATTCAATCCACCGATGTAGGGGATGTTGCCCAAACTACCATTCAGTCGCCGCGCGATATTGAATATGTCAGTGATATTCGTACCGAAGAGGCGCGTAAAGCGGCTGAAAGCGCTGTTCAGCCGGTGTACAGTTCGCCTGACCCGGTCATTACCCGCGAACAGATCGAACGTTTGCGAACATCCCTGCAAAACATTACATCCATTCGGGCTGACACCGAATTGACCATAACAGAGAAAGAGACGCGCCTGCAAGAATTGAGCGACGTCCGCCTCAAACCGGAAACAGTGGATTATCTACTGGAAATCTCAGACTCGCGCTGGGAGACGGTGCAAGCTGAGTCCATTCGCGTTTTGGAACAGGTTATGCGCCGCGCCATTTATGAAGAGAAATTGGATTCCATCCAATCTGGCGTTTCCACCTCGGTAAGCCTCACATTCAACGAGCAACAGTCCAACCTGGTGACAGAGCTGGTCGTTCCCTTTGTTGTGCCCAATAGCTTTTTCAGCCAGGAATTGACCGACGCCGCAAGGAAGGGCGCGCGCGATTCTGTCCAACCAATCGTGCAAACGTATAAAGCTGGCGAGACTATTGTCCCCGCCGGTG
>DAOQPR010000291.1:0-4098 GCA_035333265.1 Anaerolineales bacterium | reverse complement strand
TGAAGCCGGGCGCGGCGCTTTGGCAGGCCCCGTTTGTGTGGGAGCCGTGATCCTGCCGCATGACCTTTCGCATCTTCTCCAAACCCTGAGCGGGGTACACGACTCCAAACAGTTGACTTCCCGTTTACGTTCCAAACTTGTGCCGCTTATCCAACAGACCGCCCTCACCTGGGGAATCGGCCTGGCTGCCGCCGAAGAAATAGATACCCTGGGAATCGTACCAGCCACCCGTCTGGCTGCGAGCCGGGCACTTGAGTCGTTAATTCATTTTCCGCAATTTCTTCTTACCGATTTTCGTCTCGAACTGCCAGAACTGGATATTCCCCAAACCGCCATCGTCAAAGGCGACCAACGTTCGCTTAGCATTGCCTGCGCCTCCATCCTCGCCAAGACCGCGCGAGATGAACTCATGCAAGGAATCGATGGTCAATATCCCGAATATTGCTTTGCAAATCACAAGGGCTATGGCACTCTGTTACACCGTAAAAAGATCGCGCAATTTGGACACTCCCCCATTCATCGAAAGACATTCAAAATAAAAAACGTACTGCAAGCTTAAGCTTGCAGTACTCGCTATTTCCTTAATATCCCGCCGCCGAATAATTTACTCTCCGGCTTGCTGGAGCGCCAGGCATAGAATCCAAGCCCGGCCCCGCCCAATAAAAGCAGAATTCCAATCGCGCCTAAAATGGTGGATGTTCCATCCCCACCTCCACCCGGGTCGTTCCCTTCCTCTGGGTCAACTACCACATCCTTCGACTGCGCCCCAAAAGCAACAAAGGCGGTATCCCCGGCTTTTACATTCAGGGTATAGTTCAACTCGACCGTGGGGTTATAGTTCGTCGGTACACCGACCGAAATATTATAGGTGCCTTCAGGGACATCGACAAAACAAATTCCCTGATACGCTTCAGGATCAGCCGGAATCACCGTCTCCAGCGAGGCAGAATATTTTCCATTGTTCTCGGTCACACTCACCGCACCCCCTGCAATGGCAGCCTCGTTTTCTTCACGCACAGCATTGCCATTCTCATCGGTAAAAAGCAAAACACATATCTCTGTTGTGCCGGAGATCGGCGTCGGGGTGACGGTTGGCGTCCCTGGTGTGGCAAGCGCCTGAGAGGTGGGAGTCGCAACTGCAACAATGCCGATCAACAACTCCTGACCTTCAATCAATGTACAATTTTCATCCAGTTTCGAGTTTAACTGTTGAAGCTGGTCAACGCTGATGCCATGCAGCGCCGCCACACGGAAACAGTTATCACCAGGTTGAACGATATAAAGGATGCGTCCATCCGGCCCTGGTGTGGGGGTAACATATTGTTGCGCACTTGGCGCCGCACCGGCTGGCAGCCAAAGCCCGAACAAAAATAAACTGATCAGCAGGAACAAAACAAAAAAACGTTTTGGATTCATCGGCAAAGATTATATCAGATTCAATTTGGTATAAAATAAAGCCGAAGCGAGGCTTTATGCAAACCTTGATAAAGAATGGAACGCTCATCACTGCAGCCGATACCTTTCTCTCCGATATTTTGATCGAAGATGAAAAAATATCACGCATCGGACTCAATCTCGAAGCTGATCCTGACCATCAAGTCGATGCCACAGGCAAGCTGATCCTGCCCGGCGGGGTCGACCCGCATGTCCATCTCGACCTGCCCATGTTCGACACTGTCTCTTCAGACGACCATTACACCGGTCACAAAGCCGCGGCTTTCGGCGGGACAACGACTGCGATGGATTTCGTCGTGCTGGAAAATGAAGGTTTTTCGCATTCTGTCGATCTATGGATGAAGAAAGCCGAAAAAGCCGCCATCGACTATTCCTTTCACATGAATTTGACCCGCTTTGACGAGACCATTGCCAAAGAAATCCCGTCCTTGATGGAAATGGGCATCCAAACCCTGAAGGTTTTCACGGCCTATAACGGGCGTTTACGCCTTGACGATGGCGGCATCTTTAAAGCCTTGCAAATTGCCCGCGACAATGGAATGCTCGTCATGGCGCATTGTGAGAACGGCGACGTGATCGAAACGCTGACCGCGCAAGCCCTGGCTGAACAACGCACCTCTCCCATCTGGCACGCACTCACCCGCCCAGCCTGGGGCGCAGTGGAAGCCTCTCTGCGAATGGCGGCCATGGCAGAGCAAGCGGATGCACCCGTGTACATCGTCCACATGAACGCAGGCGGCGAAGTGGACATGCTCCAATATGCCCGCGAACGCGGCGTGAAAGTAATGGGCGAGACCTGTCCGCAATATCTGTTCTTCACGCTCGATCATCTCAGCAGGCCCGACGGCTCCAAGTGGATCTGCTCGCCGCCCATGCGCACCGAAGGGGATAATGCACGTCTGTGGGAAGGCTTGCATCAGGGCATTTTGCAGACAATAGGCACGGACCATTGCCCCTTCTATTATGACGGAAGCAGGCCCATCGTCTATGAAGGAGGCGAGATCGCCATCCCCGGCAAAGAGCTGGGGCGGGATGACTTCACCAAGATCCCCAACGGCTTGCCCGGCATTCAAGATCGAATGCCCATTTTGTGGACGTACGGAGTCAATGCGGGCTACATTACCCCGAATCAATTTGTGGCTTATACCTCCACCAACCCAGCCAAGATCTTTGGCCTGTACCCGCGTAAGGGATCGCTCACGCCCGGCGCAGATGCAGATATTGTCATTTGGGACCCGGAAAAGCAGGTGAAGTATGGCGTTGCCCATTCGCACCAGCGCACCGATTACAACTTATACGAGAATTGGGAACTACAAGGCTACCCGGAGAAGGTCTTCCTGCGCGGCAAGCTGATCGTGGACGGTAATGAATGGAAAGGCAAACGCGGCGACGGAAAATTTTTGAAAAGAGGGGTGGGAGAAGTTTTGTAAACCAAAAGACCTGACAGGTTTTAAAAACCTGTCAGGTCTACCCATAAAATTTAGAGGTACAACATGCCATCCAAAAAACCGATCATTCACTGCGACGCACTCGTCGTCCACTGCATGGACTATCGCCTGCAAAAATTCATCCAACCGTGGATCACCGTCCGCTTTGGCTACGACAACTTCGACATCATCTCGTTGGCAGGCAGCGTGCATGATTACGAAATGGTGTTGAAGTACGTTCAGCTTGCCGTGCAGATTCACACCATCGAAACCGTCTGTCTCATCAACCACGAAGACTGCCGTGCTTATGGCCGCGACGGAACATACAGCCGACACAAGCACGACTTGAAAGACGCGCAAAAAAAGATCCAGGCACTCTTTCCACATCTAAATGTAGAGACCTTTTACCTTCACCTCGATGGCACCTTCGAAAGGATCTCATAAGTGAAAGACTTCTTTATCAAATTATTCATGGACTTCAATACCTTCCTGCTGCGCGCCTCACGCGGACGGTTCGGCTCCAGACTTGGCACACAAACCATCCTCCTGCTCGAAACGCTGGGGCGCAAAAGCGGAAAACCGCGCGAGATTCCCATCGCCTATTTCTTTCATGAAGGCAAATATCTGATCGTCGAATCCAACTGGGGCAGGGATAAACATGCCGATTGGTATTTAAATTTGGGTAAAAATCCGACGGCAACAATAACCGTAAACGGTCAAATGATTCCTGTGAAAGCACATAATGCTCAGGAAAACGAATATACCCGGTTATGGGAATACGTCACGAGAAAACATCCGCCATATCTGGAATATCAAAAAATGACTGAGCGTCGAATCCCGATCATGGTATTCGAACCTATTTCATAAATAAGGAAACCCTTTCATGTCCCACAAATGCGAAGCCATCGTCGTCCATTGCATGGATTACCGCCTGCAATCCTACATCAATCAATGGCTTGAAGCCAACCTCGGCAAAAACAGTTACGACCGCGCCGTAATGGCAGGCGGCGTGTACGATGTCTACGATGTCATCCGCCAGGTGGATATTTCCGCGCGCTTGCATGGCATCTCGAAAGTGATCCTCATCAACCATGAAGACTGCGGCATGTATGGCCCCGGCGGCACCGAGGAAAAACACGAGGAAGACCTCGACAAAGCCGAAGATAAAATCCGCAGGCTATTTCCCCATCTCGAAGTAGATACTTATTATTTGAAT
>DAOQPR010000290.1:0-4099 GCA_035333265.1 Anaerolineales bacterium | reverse complement strand
ATATGAGGGATTATACAAAGAAAACGAGCGACAAGGAGAATCCTCGCCGCTCGCCAGGTTTTACTTGCAGGCTATTTGTTCCCGCCTTCGGTGTCAGAAGAGCCAGCCGTGATCCTTTGTGCCAGCAAAATCGGAAGTGCAGTGATGATGACTACCAGCATAGCAGTGACATTGGTGATGGGGCGGCTACGCGGCTTGAACATTTGGCCAAGGATCCAGATCGGCAGGGTTTCCTGCTGACCTGCAGTGAATGTGGTCACAATGACTTCATCGAATGACAGTGAGAAGGCGAGAATGGCTCCAGCCAGTAAAGCCGTGCCGATATTTGGAAGAACAATATGCCAGAAGGTCTGGAAGGAATTTGCACCCAAATCCATCGAAGCCTCAATCATTGAACCGCCTGAACGACGGAACCGTGCGAGTACATTGTTATAAACAACAACGACGCAAAAGGTGGCGTGGCCGATCACAATCGTCCAATAGGAAAATGGGATGCTGAGCAAACTCATCGCCGAACGCATGGCAATACCGGTGACAATGCCAGGCAAGGCAAGCGGCAGAAGCAACATGAACGAGATGGCTTCCTTGCCGAAAAAATCACTACGATACACAGCCGCGGCGGCGAGTGTTCCCAAAATTAACGCAGCCACAGTTGCCAGCGAAGCCACACGAATGGACAAACTCAACGCCTGCTGCATTTCAGGGTTGGATAATGCCTGTGGAATCCATTTCAGGGTCAGGCCGGGCGGCGGGAAGGTGTAAGCAGCGGTATCTGTGGTAAATGAGTATAAGAAGATCAACCACATGGGGATGTGCAAAAAGAGCAGCACTGCAATGGCGCTTATTTGAAGCCACCAGGAACCACGCTCAGTGGAAGTGGAGGGTTTGGAAGGGTTTTTAGAGAGCATCGAAAGCTCCTAGTTTTCGGGCGATCAAAAGATACACAATCATGATCAAGATGGGCCCCATCGTAAACGCAGCGGCAAGTGGAATGTTATTGGATGTACCCTGAAACGTAAGTACAGCCCGTCCTATGGTGTAGGCGGAACTACCGAACAACTGCGGAACGATGAAGTCGCCAAGTGTCAGCGAAAACGTAAAAATGGAGCCTGCAATAACTCCGGGAAAAGCCAACGGCAGGATCACATTTCGAAAGGTCTGTGCGGGTTTTGCGCCCAGATCACTGGATGCTTCGATCAGAGATTTGGGCACACGTTCCAAGGCTGTTTGTATCGGAATGACCATGTACGGCAGCCAGATATAAACAAATACGAGGAATACTCCTGTAGACGAAATGGCAAGTGACGGTCCACCGACCAAAGGCAGGGAGAGATACCAATCCAACAAACCATCCAGACGCACAATGTGAGCAAACCATGAAACGATGCCTTCCTGCGCGAGGATCAACTTCCATGAGTACACACGTACCACATAGCTTGACCAAAGTGGGAGCGTTACACCAATATATAGAAATGTCTTCATGCGCGGGGAAGCAAAACGAGCCATGTAATAAGAAAGCGGAAAAGCGAGAGCAGCACAGGCAACAGTCACCAACGCAGCCATGACCGTCGTGCGGGCAAAGATCTGCAGATTGGAAGTTTCAAATAACTTGGCATACGTCTTGAGCGTAAACTCACGAACGATCTGCCCAGTGAAGCTATCGAGCGAGAAAAAACTGTTGACCAGCAGGGAAATAAGTGAACCGATGTAGATCACCAAAAACCAAAGCAGGGGCGGCACTAACAATAAGGCCAAAACCAGCTTGGGCCGCAAATATAAATAGGTTGAGACACGGCTGAGCATATTAGCCTCCCAACTTACTGATGTGCTCTTTCTTCCACATCAGGCGGGTTTGCTGACCTTTAGATTTCATCACATCCATTGAGGTGGATTTGAGATTTTGCTCTACAACAACCAGGTCACCACCGCCATCCAACTCAACAAGGTAACGAGTGTAAAGACCCAGATAGACAACATCACGCACCTTGCCTGTCGTGGAATACATATCAGCATCTGCCCTGGCATCCATGCTGGAAAGATGAATTTTTTCGGGACGAATGGAGAACTTATCTTCTGCGCCAGTAATGTGTTTCGCAACCTCCCCACCGATAAGGTTGGATACACCGACAAAGCCAGCCACAAATGATGTCTGCGGATGTTCGTAGATATCGGCAGGGGAACCTACCTGCTCAATCTTGCCCAGATTGAAAACTGCAATACGGTCGCTCATGGTGAGCGCTTCTTCCTGATCGTGGGTTACGAAAATGAATGTAATCCCAACGCGCTGTTGAATGGTTTTCAATTCCACTTGCATTTGCTGGCGCAGTTTCAAATCCAATGCACCGAGAGGTTCGTCGAGCAGAAGAACCTTGGGATGATTGACCAGAGCCCGGGCAAGAGCGACACGTTGTCGCTGTCCGCCTGAAAGCTGGCTGGGTTTCCGATCTGCAAATCCTGTAAGACGCACAAGATCCAGCATTTCATCAACCTGTTTTTTACGCTGGTCTTTGGCAATCCCTTTAATCATCAAACCATAGGCAATGTTTTCACCCACGGTCATGTGAGGGAAAAGAGCATAGTCCTGAAATACGGTATTGACCGAACGATCATAGGGAGGCAGGTTGGAAACGTCTTGACCATACAGAAAGATCTGCCCCAACGTCGGGCGATCGAAACCGGCGATCATTCTCAGGCAGGTGGTTTTGCCTGAACCTGAGGGGCCAAGCATGGAAAAGAATTCCCCATCACGGATTTCCAGTGTTACATCATCCACGGCCTTTACTTCGCCAAAGTGGCGGCTTACATTCTTGAACAAAATCGCTGATTCACCCATGGCTATTCTCTCTCATCTATTTTGTTTATTACTGTGATTGGGATACGAATTATACGGACAATTCCGAATAATTCATATCCCAAAAACAAGGTTCAAGCCGCGTGGAGAAACTCCACGCGGCTTGAATTTGTTATTCTAAAAACCTACTGACCTTGAATGGCGATGTAATCTTCAGTCCATTTATCGTAGGTGACGCAGGTCTGACCATCATAGCATTCGGCGGTCGGCGTCTTCCAGAAATAGATCTTCTCGAAATCATCGAAGCCGTTCACTGCACAACCTTCATCCGTCAGCAATTCATTGCCGGTGCAGGCAGCAGGCACGGCGGGTACAGAGCCGAACCAGGCAGCAAGATCGCCTTGAAGTTTGACATCGAGGGAGTGCTCAAGCCACAGATAAGCACAGACAGGGTGCGGAGCATCCTTGTGCATCATGGTTGTATCGGCCCAGCCCGTTGCGCCTTCCACAGGGATCGTGGATGCGATCGGCTGTCCGTCGAACTGCAGCAAGTTGACCTGGATCGGCCAGCTGGAGGAAGCCACGAAACCTTCATTGGTAAAGTCTTCCATGTGAACCAGATAATCGTGCCAGTACTTGGGAACGATCTCGCCCTGTTTGGTGAGCAATTCGATCACAGCATTGTACTGCTCCTGTGTGAGGAAGTAGGGATCGTCAATGCCGAGTTCGGGGCGGGTAGCCTTGAGATACAAAGCCGCATCGGCAATGTAGATCGGGCCATCGTATGCCTGAACGCGATCTTTGTTGGACTGACCGTCAGGAAGGGTCTGCTCTTCGAAAACCACGCTCCATGAAGTGGGGGCTTCGGGGAAAACTTCAGTGTTGTACATCAACACATTCGGGCCCCACTGATAAGGAACACCATAATGCTTGCCATCTACAAAGTGCCAGGGAGCTTCCTGCAGGCGTTCGTCAACAGTGCTGTAGGAAGGAACCTTGGTAATATCAATTTCCTGAACGACACCACCATAGATCAAGCGCAAGCTGGCATCACCGGAAGCGGTCACGAGATCGTAACCACCATCAGACATTAAACGGACCATTTCATCGGAAGTGGCAGCATCCTGCACTTTGACGATACAACCAGTTTCCTTTTCGAATTCAGTTACCCAGTCATAGGCAGGGTCGGTTGCGCCGCGTTCGAGGTAACCAGGCCAGGCGATGATGGAAACTTCGCCTTCATTTTCCGCTCCGGCAGCAGGAGCCTCGGTGGCGGCAGGGGCTTCGGTTGCAGCAGGTGCTTCAGTG
>DAOQPR010000289.1:0-4109 GCA_035333265.1 Anaerolineales bacterium | reverse complement strand
CAAACACATCCCACCCCCGCCGATCAATTCTCCAAACCCATCCACATACCAATAACGCTGAATGCGCCGCGCCATATCTGTTGCCGTATCTATCATGCTTCCTCTTTTACAAACTAGTTTGCGTCACAAACCATAATAAGCAAAATATACCCTCACCCCTCGTGCGTGTCAAGAGCTTATTTTTGTAGGCAAGAGATCAAGCGTTGTGCTGCCATACTTTCATGGTATAGAACCGCCAGCACAGGGACTTCCCCCAAAGAAAAAACGTCGCGCACATTCCCGGCCTTCCACCGTTTCGGCAGGATGCCCAAAGCATTGGATTCAGAATTAAGCACATCCGACATTTGAGCCGGGTCAAGCGCAACCTTTGCCGAAGAGGTGACGCCTCGCCCCTGCATCACGACCTGCTCAAACACCCGGGCCACATCCAACTCTGACGGATAAACCCACACCTGCACCGATTCTCCACCCGAACCAGCAAACCACGCCTGCGCCTCCCCCACCGACATATTTTGCACCGGGCTTTCACGGCTGGTCACTATGAGAATTTCCTCCGTCCCAATTTGATAAGCGGGCGAAAGCAAAGTCTCCGGCTCACCGAGGAGCAGAGAAATTTCCGGCTCTTCAGCCGTAACATTCACAACAATGGAAAGTCGATTGGCGCAAGCGAATAGGTCATTCATCCACGGCTGGGCAGAGGACGTGGAATAAGCCCTAACGGTCTGCAGCAGGGCTGGTTCAGTTGGAGCAGCGCAGGAAGTTAAGATGAAAGCGGAAAGAAGAAAGAGATGAATAATGACATTCTGAGAGAAAGCGCATCGTCTCCGAGATTGTTGCAGAGATGCTGCATCCTGCTCAGCATGGCACCCAAAAAAGTAACCTTTCAAACAAGCAGCTACCAATTCTTCAACAATGCCGCAATCAGCTTGACACGCTGGGGAATACTGCCTGCAAAAATATATTCACGATCCGAGTGATAGCCTTCACCGATGGGGCCTAATCCATCCAAGACAGGAATGCCCAGCGGCGCGACCAAATTCGCATCCGACATGCCGCCCGTCCCACCAGCCTGTAATTCGACGCCGATGCCAGCCGCAATCAACTTGGCCTTCTCGAAAGTCGCTTTCATGCGATCATCGAAAGGCATCGGGCCGCGGTTCAATCCGCCGGTCACTTCGACCGTCGTCCCATCCAAAACGGGCCTGAGGTTTTTCATCAGCATTTCAATGCGGTCCCATTCATTCGGCTGCAAAATACGGAAGTCCACCTCAACACTGCATTCCTCCGGCACTACATTCGAAACCGTCCCACCTTGAATGACCCCCACATTGAGCGTGGTCTGAACGTCATAATCCGTCATTTTTTGAATGGCAAGAACCTGATGCGCCATTTCTTCGATGGCATTGCGACCTTTTTCATGGTCACCGCCTGCATGTGCCGCTCGCCCCTTCACTTTGACATGAAATCCGCCGCCGCCTTTGCGCCAGGTCTTGAGCGCCCCGCTGATCAACGCGGGTTCCATGACAAAGACCAGCTCGGATTCCTTCGCCAGAGTTTGGATCAAGTCACGCGAAGAGATACTGCCGATCTCTTCATCCGACGTGCAAAGCAAGGTGATGGGACGGGTAACTCCCTGCTTTAAAGCTTCTTCAATCGCCGCCAGCGAAATGACCAGACTGGCTTTCATATCCGAGACACCGGGCCCCATGATCTTGCCTTCAGTTTCGCGGTATGGGAATGTCGCAATCGTTCCCAGTGGAAAGACCGTATCCATGTGACAGACTAACAGGATCGGTTTGGCGCCTTCCCCCCAACGTGCAATGACATGGTCACCTGTTTTTTGGTTTGAGACAATTTCCACCCGTGCGCCGAGTTTGCGGGCTTCTTCTGCCATGATCGCGCCGACTTGATCCACGGCAGCTTTATCATGCGAAGGGGATTCAGTTTCTACGAGCAGTTTAAGAAGGGCGTGTGTATCCATAAGGGTTCCATTCAACAGATCAAAAGAGATAACGAGCAACGAAAACAATGATGCCAACAACCAGACAATAGACAGAAAACACATAGAGTGAATGCTGGCGTAAATAATCTAACAGCCAGCGGATTGCAAACCAGCCCACGATGCCGGAGGTCACAAACCCAACGATGAGGATTGGCAAGAATTCAGTCGTATTCGGCTGAAGAATCACTTGAATCGACTCATATGCGCCTGCCGCCACAAGAATCGGAGCGGACATGAGAAAGGCAAAGCGGGCTGCCGAAGGGCGGTCGAGGCCGCGGAACATGGCACCCGCCATGGTCGAGCCGGAGCGCGAGGCGCCCGGGAAGATCGCCAACACCTGGAACAATCCAACCGCAAGAGCATCCAGCCAGGTGGCAGATTCCAAGGTGCGGCTCTTCTTGTCGAAGTATTCCACCACTGCCAGCAGGAGAGCCGTAAACAAGAGACGTATCCCCGCCCAAAGGAGCGGATCGCCAGACATGTCTTTGACAAATTGATTGAGAAGCAAACCAACGACGCCCGCTGGGATGGTTGCCACGATCACCAACCAGCCGAGGCGGGCATTCAAATTCTCAAAGGGCTTCTTATGATAAAGACCAAGAAAGAAGGCTTTGGTGATCTCCCAAATATCATGCCAGAAATAAAAAATCATGGCAAGGACGGTACCCAATTGAATGATGACATTAAACGAAAATGTCCGATCATCTGCGGGCAGGCCCAATATATTACTGGCAATGAAGAGATGGGCTGTCGACGAAACGGGGATGAATTCGGTCAATCCCTGGACAATACCAAGAAAAAGAGCATGAAAGAAAGTCATGAAATTCCTTTTTTACTACGATAGTTAAATAAAATTCGAAGAAAAGATGCTTAAACTTTTTGGGTCTCGTGCCCATCGTTTCTAATTCTTTTCGCATTATTCGACCACTGACTCAACAACTCCGGTGCGCGGTCTTCAAACGAACCATCCGCAATATAGCCACGAATAGATTCCATTAAACGGATCAACGCCCGCAGATTATGAATGGAAATCAGCGTTCCCGCCAGCAGTTCCTTGGCTACGATCAAATGACGGACGTAGGCGCGTGTGAAAGTGCGGCAGGCATAGCAATCACAAGTCTCATCAATAGGCCGCTCATCGCGGGCGAAGGAAGCGTTCATTAAATTAAGCCGTCCCTCTGGCGCAAAAGCAGAATGATGCCGTGCCAGACGAGTCGGCAATACACAATCGAAAATGTCCACACCGCGCAGAACGCCATTGATGAGGTCTTCGGGCGTGCCGACGCCCATCAGGTAACGCGGCTTGGTCTCCGGCAGCAGCGGTGTGACCACATCCAATGTCTCGTGCATCTCCTGCTTGGTCTCCCCCACCGAAAGTCCGCCAATGGCAATGCCTGGCGTATCCAGCGAGGCGATGAATTTGGCAGACTCCGCTCGCAGCGTAGGATCAACCCCACCTTGTATGATCCCGAACAGGGCCTGGTCGAGGCGGGTCTTGGCCTTCAACGAACGCTCAGCCCAACGATGAGTCCGCTCCATTGCTTTTTTGATGTACTTATGATCATTCGGGTCGGCGCACTCATCAAAGGCCATGATAATATCCGCACCCAGATTTTCCTGAATGGCAATCGACTTCTCCGGCGTAAAGCGGTGCGTTGAACCATCAATGTGACTCTTGAAGGTCACGCCATCTTCATCGATCTTGCGGGTTTGCGCGAGCGAGAAAACTTGAAAGCCGCCAGAATCGGTGAGCATGGGTCTGGGCCATTGCATGAATTGATGCAAGCCGCCCATATCACGCACCAATTCATCGCCAGGGCGCAGATACAAATGATAGGTATTGCTCAACACCAGGGATGCATTAATATCCTTGAGATGCTCCGGCGTCAGAGTTTTCACCGTCGCTTGCGTACCCACCGGCGCAAAGACCGGCGTAATGAGGTCGCCATGCGGCGTTGAGAAGACTCCCATCCGCGCACGATTATTTTTGGCTGTGATGCTGAATTCAAACATAGGGATGATTATTATACAGGATGATGCCCGCTTCCTCCTCCACTGGAGTTTGATTCTGTTTCGGAAATATTTGCCACTCTGAAGAATGGCAAAC
>DAOQPR010000288.1:0-4110 GCA_035333265.1 Anaerolineales bacterium | reverse complement strand
TCTTGGAGTTGTGACGGACATCGGTGGGAAATTTTTTTAAGAAGAGAAAAGTTCGAATCCGCGAGGCTTGGGGGTGAGCGATGGCAAGCGCTTTGAGTTCGGCAATGATTTTCTCTTTGTGGGTCGTTACGCCCTTTTGTAATTCAACCCATAACGCAGGTTCACCATCCACGCCGACAAGCGCGGTGCGAAAGACTTGCGGATGTGCGTTGAAAATATTTTCGATCTGCTCGGTAAACATCACATCATCTTTCGTCATCACGCGGTGCGACTTCCGCCCGCAATACCACAGCCTGCCTTCTTCATCAAAGTAACCCACGTCACCCATGCGGTGGATGATGTCTCCTCGATATTCGATCTTCGATATTCGATTCGCATCTTCTCTATGGATGTAAGACCGCGTCGTGGCTGCGCTCTGAACTGTTATTTCGCCAACGATATTTGGCTTCACTATGAGCGAATCCTGCCATTCTGCAATCGGCTCGTCGGTGATGGGAATGATGCGTACGGACACACCTTCGATGGGCTTGCCAAGGCAAATACCTGAACCGTTTTGAGTTTTCTCTTGCAAGGCAAACACTTCGCGGCTTTCGACTTTGGCGATGGGCAAGGTCTCTGTCGCACCGTAGATGCCGTAAAGGGAGGTATGGTCCGCGAACAGGTGACGGAAGCGCCGTTGTAAATCTATGGTGGCGGGAGCGCCTGCGGTGATGATGCGTTTTAGTGAAGAAAGAACATTGGGACGAGATGAAGAATTGTTGTTTTCTGCGAAAGAAGAAAGAATGTCCAAAACAACAGGCGAGGCGAACATGTTGGTGACGTTGAACTTTTGAATGGCGTTTATGACCTTAGCGGGGTCGGTTTTGCCTGGGACGGGGAAGGTGATATCGGGAATAATGGAGGTGACGCCGAGCAGGAGATCAATTAAGGCGTAAAGGGGGAAGGCGGGTAGGTCAATTTCGTTAGGGGTGATGCTGAAGGTGTTCCTTAGTAATTCAAGTTGGGCGGCGAGATTTTCCTGAGTGTAGACCGCGCCTTTGGGTAAGCCGGTGGAGCCGCTTGTGTAGATGATGGCAGCAGGGGAGATGGGAGGAATTGGTGATTGGTAATTGGTAATTGGTAATTGCGTCACTTTTGATTTTTGACGTTCGACCCTTTTTATAGTCAAGTTGTGCTTTACCGAATTACTACCCCAGCCAAACATTATTCGCAGGGTATGTGTAAGTGTGTTGCCAATGAAAATATCGGGTTCAGATTCTTGTAGGATTTCGCCGATCTTTTTTATGCCGATGGCGGGTTCGAGCAGAATGGGGATGATGCCGAATTTGAGCAAGGCGAGTGCAAAGGGAAAAAAGTCTGCGGAGGGGGGAGCCATTACAGCGGCGGACATGCCCGGGGTGTAGCGACCCGCTTCAAGTCCACAAAGGAAGCGCTGGGTTTTATCTAAAATATCCCTGTAGGTGAGCGTCTTCCAATTTATTCCATCAAAATAAATAAAGGCCGATTTTTTGGGGTGAGATTGGGCATTCTGCTCGAATCTTTCGTAGAGATTCATGGTCGAAATTGTATCTCTTTGTAAGGAGGATTGTCAGGGCAGGGCGATTATCTTTAGTACTGTAATCAAACAGGCAGTGGTTCAATAATGAGAATCAAACTATCTGCGAATGAACACCAGGATATCATCATGAAAACGCTGATCGCGGGTCTCGGTAACCCCATTCTCGGAGATGACGGAGTTGGGTGGAAGGTCGCGGAGGAGATAAGGAAACAACTGCAGCAGGGCGCAGCAGTGGATGTAATCTGTCTATCTCTTGGCGGGATGGGGCTGATGGAGAAATTAATCGGATACCAGCGCGCGATCCTGGTGGATGCTTTTGCATTGAATGAAAACGACCAGATCGGCTCGATCTTGATCATGAAGTTAAGCGACCTGCCGCACTATACCGGCTTTCATACCTCAAGCATCCGCGATACTCCATTGCAAAACGCACTGGAGGTGGGCAGGGCCATGGGCGCCTTAGTGCCTGAGGTTGTGGATATTGTCGGGATCGCGACGAACCCCATTCAAGAGTTCAACATAGAACTTTCGCCGCCCATAGCCGAAGCCGTGCCGTTTGCAGCGCGGATCGTGCTCGACCTGTTAAAGCAATCATCGGCGCAGCATGCAGGATATGAGATCTTTACAAGAAATCCTCAATAAAAATAGGGATATCTTGATCGCGTGAACCCTGCTTATGAGTCTGTTTTGAGGCGGGTAAGGTCTTCATATTGATTCCGCAGGAGGTAATCGGCCACATACGGGCAGAGCGGCACCACACGCAGGTTCTTCTCTTTGGCGTATTCAAGAGCGGTCCGGGTGATTTTTCCTGCCACACCCTGGCCGCGATGGGCAGGATGCACACCAACATGGGTCATTACTATCGTGCCGTGATTCTCGCGATAGTTCAATTCGGAGAGCAGGCCGTCGATCCAGAGTTCGAAGCGGTTTTTATCGGGGTTATGGATAATTTCAAGTTTTTCAAGGTCAATGGACATGTTTCCTCGCTTTGCCCCAATTGTACCTGTTGACCCGCCTATGGTTTGCCCGTAAAATGCCCCCATGCCAAAGAATGCGCCCGTCATGGGTATCGCAGGTTTCTATCTTCCTGACCACGATCCTCCAGCGTGAGTGGCTGGCCTTTTATTGTCGATAACCGATCTATTTACAATATATTTGGAGGAACCATGAAAACCGAGTTTGTTTCCAAACGCGCAAAAATCTACGCCGATGTACCCGATGAGAAGTGGAACGATTGGCGTTGGCAGCTTTCCAACCGCTTGAATTCGGTGGAAGACATTGAAAAAGTCCTTCCGCTGACCGAGAGCGAACGCAAGGCGCTTCAGACCCAGGGACTGTTCCGCGTGGATGTAACGCCCTACTTCATCTCCCTGATCGATCCCGAAGACCCGAACGACCCGACCCGCCTGCAGATCATCCCACGTGCAGAGGAAATGCAAGCCTTCACCGCCATGATGGAGGATTCTCTGGCGGAAGACCGCCACTCTCCCGTGCCGGGGTTGGTCCATCGTTACCCAGACCGGGTGCTCATGCTGGTGACAACCCAGTGCGCCTCATACTGCCGCTATTGCACCCGCTCCCGCATCGTCGGCGACCCGGGACAAACCTTCAAGCGCGAAGAGTTCGAGATGCAGATCGAATACCTCAAGCGCACACCGCAAGTGCGCGACGTGCTGCTCTCCGGCGGCGATCCACTGGTGCTGGCCCCGAAAGTCCTTGAAGAGTTGCTCTCGCGCCTGCGCGAAATCCCGCACATCGAGATCATCCGCATCGGGTCGCGCGTGCCGGTCTTCATGCCGATGCGTGTCACCCAGGAATTATGCGACATGCTGGCAAAGTACCACCCGCTGTGGATGAACATCCACGTCAACCACTCGAACGAGATCAGCAAGGAACTCGCCGAAGCGACCGATCGCCTCACCAAGGCAGGCATCCCGCTTGGAAATCAATCCGTGCTGCTGGCCGGTGTGAACGACAACGTTCACATTCAACGACAGTTGGTGCAGGACCTCGTCCGCATCCGTGTGCGCCCGTACTACCTTTACCAGTGCGACCTTGTCGAAGGCGCGGGACACTTCCGCACACCGGTGGGCAAGGGCATCGAGATCATGGAAGGTCTGCGCGGACATACTTCCGGTTACGCTGTACCGCAATACATCATCGACGCTCCCGGCGGCGGCGGCAAGATCCCTGTCATGCCGAACTATCTTTTGAGCATGTCCGATCACAAAGTCCTGCTTCGCAACTACGAAGGGTACATCACCACCTACGAAGAACCCACCGACTACATCCCCTCGGATGCGGCCAAGTTCAAGGGGCTCAAACGCCCCGAGCCGGGTCAGAACGGGTTGACCGCGTTACTCGACGGCGACCAGATGTTCATTAAGCCTGAGGGCTTCGACGAACTCCACAACCGCGATGGCATCCAGCATCGCTTGAAGGATGAGAGCAAGTGGAAGCCGCTGGGAATCGGCTCCGGCGATTCATCGGACTAAAGCGGCAATCTGCAGGGGCTGATATACTTGGGCCTGACGGGAATACGTTCCCGTCGG
>DAOQPR010000287.1:0-4132 GCA_035333265.1 Anaerolineales bacterium | reverse complement strand
ACAAGCCAGCGGACGAAGAATGCAAAGGGCAATACAATCGCCATCGCCGCGGCGTTGATCTTGGAGGCCATGGCCATGCCCAATGCAAAACCGAAGGCCATGCTGAGATAGAGGAGCGGGTGGGTCAGGGCGGGTACAAGATACGAGTTAAGAGGGATGAGGGATGAGGGACGAGGGGCTTGTTCTTCTTCGTTCCTCGTTTCTTGCATCTCGGTACTTGTTGTTTCCGCCTCATTACCCGTTTCTTGTATCTCGTTACTCTTTACCTGTTCTTCATCTCTTCCTTTCCATTCCAGAATGCCCACTGCAAAGATCAAGGCAAGGAACAGGAAGGTATTAACAAACGTATCGGAGGTAAAGAAATGCGACTGCTGAATTTGCATTACAGCCAGCGAAGAGAAAGCCGCCGCGAAGACGCCTACCTTGCGCCCATACAATCGGGAAACCAAGAGATATAAAAAGAAAATGGCGAACAGGTCGGCCAGGGCAGACATCTGCCGCGCAAAATATTTGGAGACACCCAGGAAGGTGTTGTCTGTGGCTTCCATCAACACGCGCGTCAGGGTCATTGGCAGGTTGCCATACACAAAGAAACCAAAGCCGCGATTGTAAGGGTTGAGCGTCGATTTGGCGCTGTCGAAATATTCCCCGATCGTCATCCAACGTTGTTCTTCCAACGGGCACGCATCCACAGATACGGCCGGGTCGATGCAGGTCTTGGCTCGCAGGTTATCCAACACACCCGTCAGAAACAATTCATCAGGATGCTGGTGATAGCCCTCGCCCCAGTTATAACCGCCAATGCGCAAATATCCCGCCATGAGCAGGATAAAGATAAAAAGAATATCGTACAGCCACGAGCCTTTTTCTTTGTTGGTCATAATGATTAATATTTGATCAGCCGCCGAGAGCCACTGATCGTTATGGTTCCACTAAAAATATGTAAAAGTCCTTGCCAGGGAACGCTGAAGTATAGCGGGTGACTTTGCCATTCGGGTAGAGTTCTTTGAGAATTCTCTCAGTTTCCGTATCCACATTCCAATACAGGAACATCTTCGGCGCCGGGTAGTTCAAACTATCTGCCAGGTGATCCTGGAACAGGGCAAAATCCCGATTTGGAATACCCGCCCATACCCCCGGCAGACGCGTATCCACCCAAAATGGGAAGGGCACGATCCAGACTGTATCTGTTTCACCGTATTTATCGCGGAAATCGCTCAATACCTGGCCCATCTCGGAGGTATTCCACGAAGACAGGGCAAACGCATTCCCCCATTGATTAATGGCAAGGTCGTAATTGAAATAGGCAATGCCCGTGAACATGGCCCCCACCAAACTGTAAGCAATGATCTTCCGCCTCAACTCCGCGCCGAAGCTGGATACAAAACCATCGAGCGCCAGCGCCGCTGCAAGAAAGACCGTCACCGATGCACCGCCAGCCCGATTCAAAGCAGGGTTCTCGCCCGGAAACGCCAACGACAACACCGACGGCAAAATCAACACGGGAATTGAAACAAGCAGAGCCATATCCCGCCAGTCTCGCTGGCGAATATAACGAACAACGAGAAATGCAACGCCCAACAGGAATAAGGCCGCTGAGATCATATCCAGCGCCGGGCGGTGTGTTACAGAATGCGTACCGATCTCACCATCATCCCAGTTGAACATCAACATCCCTTTGTACATATTCGAAAGGAATATCTGCCAGGCAGGGGCAGACAAAGGCGCTTCAATATCACTTAATCGGGTAAACGCACGATACCCAAATTGATCAGGGTTGGAAACCCAATAGCGCAGCAAAGGCAAAAAGACGAACAGGGAAATGATCACCACGATCATGAACCAAAATATCGCCTGTTGACGTTTTTCCTTTGACCCGGCATGGAGAAAATAAATCAAAAACACCACACCGACAAAAATGGGCATCATGCGGAAGGGGCTGTATCCATGCAACCCAAGACCGAGAAAGATCCCGGCGAGGATGATGTCATTTCGGTTGTGTGTCCGCAAGCCGCGGATCAGGTAAAAAAGTGTGGGTGCAACGAAGAGTGGATAAAGTGGAAAACGCAATCCAACCCTGGCAATAATATTGGGCCAGCTTGCCACTCCAAACAGGAAAAGCGCGAACAGACCAACTCGTTCACTGCCATATTCCTTTCCGAGCATATATACAAAGGGAACCGTAAAAATTCCCAACAGTACGGTTCCAATTTTGAGGCTTAAAAACGAAAACCCGGTGCCAAAGATGTTCAGCACAAGCAGCGTCCAATACATTTGAATAGCTTCACGCCCGGTATTGCGCTCGAAGAAAATACGGGTATCGCCCTCCGTGATCTCATAGACATCGAGGATCTTTTCAGCATGGTCACTGAACGGTTCGATGGGTACCGTGGTCAGTTTATAAAACCGAAGGAATACAACCAGCCCGAACATCGCCAACACCAGGGCATACCACATCAACCGATTGGAGTCAGGCGATTGTTCCGTCTCTGGTTTGGGAGGACGCACCCACAAACTATAAGCAAGAGAAAAGACCGCAAGCAGCCAAAAAATGGTATTGAACCAGGTAAATCGATTCTCCCCCATGGTGACAAAAGCCGTTGATCCAAAAAGCACAGCACAAGTAAGCGGCAGCAAGCGGAATGTCAACGGGTCAGAGGCCTGCCAGGAGGCAGGCAACGTTGGAAGATGCCATTCATTACTGCGATACGACCAGAACGCCACCCCAATCGCCGCCAAATACACCATCAACGACAACATACTTTGGCGCAGTGGAGGTTCCACCAAAGACTGGGCAGCCACACCCAACAGCAAAGCCATGACCGCACGCCACGGAAAAGTATTCACACGAGTTGGTTCAATAACCTGTTCCACAATCACAGGCTGGGCAGTCTCCTGCGCCAGAGTTTGATTAAACTCCTCCCGCCGCTGGGTGTCCCACAATGAACGAACAAAGTTAAAAAAGGAAGACCAATCCTTGGTGACAGACTTATAAAGATCAAGGACGGTGGGTTCCGGTTCCGTGGAATTTTGCGTATCTTGTTCCATTAATATCTCAACCTACTATTGTATGAATTACGGATTACGCAAGCACGTAATCCGTAAAAGGGATTCTATACGATTTCCGATTATTTTTTCCTTGCAATCACGATAATACTTTCCCCCCAACGCATCGGCAAAAAGACCCAACCCGTAATGGCTTGCAAGCCGCCCAGCGAGCCAAAGAACAACTTTTGAAGCGGGCCCGGAATTAGCGGAATATACGGCACATCCCAGAAGCCATCGGAAAAAACGCGCACAAATTCAAAACCTGCCTCCTGAATGAGTCTCAGCCATTCCTGCGGTTCCTTCAATGAAATATGGGTCGGATCCTGATACCCGATCCACCTATCCCCTTTCCACGGTTTGAGCAGCGAACCAAGATTCGGCGTGGCAAGGATAAGAATACCGTCTTTCTCGGTTACGCGCCCGATCTCATTCAACGCTTTGGCTGGGTCAGGCAAGTGCTCCACAATATGTTTGATAATGACAACATTGAATGTGCCATCTTTATAGGGCAATTCCTGCGCCGATGCAGTTTGAAGCGATGCCTTCTCTGCCGCCGCCTTGGATTGATTCACCGCCCAATGATTCAAATCCATGCCGTACGCCTCAAACCCCGCCGAAAGCTGTCCCACCAAATGCCCCATGCCTGATCCCACCTCAAGCAGACGCGCTCCACGACGCCCGTAGCGCCGCGCCAGTGTGGCAAAGAATCGATTCGACCACCAATACATGCTGTACTTGGCGAAGGTAATGTTCTTGTATGTATGTGTAGAGAAGTAATTTTCGTCGAAGGGCATTAGGTTGGTTACTGGAACATGGTTGGATGGTTAATGGAGATAATCTTCTTACACTATTTTCCACCAACCATAACCTTATGATCTCTTTCTGGCAATATAGAACGTGAACGTCCCATCTTCCACCGGTTCTGGTGAGGCATATTTCTTTACATACGCAAGTGTAGGAGCAAGATTCCACCGTGTTGGCGAAATGATCCACCTGCCAGTTAATCCTTTGGCAACCACAGATGGCAGGCCAAAATAGTGGCCCCATTCTAACACGCGCATTGAAGCGGGCGAAAAATAATGCC
>DAOQPR010000286.1:0-4159 GCA_035333265.1 Anaerolineales bacterium | reverse complement strand
GGGTACGGTTGAAAGTGCCTTCGGAAACATACAGCCGCGCCATGATCTCACGGTTGGGGACTCCCTCCACATAGGCGTCGTGCAGGACGGCGTGGTTGTACCAGACGCGCGGCAATGGCTCGGGCGGGCGTTTTTCGGCAGGCCGCAACAACTCGATGGATTCAATGATGATCCTATGCAATTCTCTGCCGCGTTCGATGTGGGAGCCTGCCTGCACGCCCAATTTATCTGCAAGAGGTGATTGGCCAAGCAGGATGTAATCGGATAAATGGCGCAGACTCTCTTCGATAAGTTTGATGAACTCATCATCGGGATGAGCCCCCATCGCACCGAGCATCTCTCCGGCGGCATGGTCCATTTCATTTTCAGCAGCCTTGGAATTTGCATCAGGTTGGCCATTGCGGAATTGAATATTGCCAAAGGAGACCATGCTTCCAATATGGTCTGTGACTTCGGAGAGTAACGCCAGGTCGCTTTGCGAATAATCGAGACGGGTTTCCGGTTTGCCAATGCCAACGACGGCGATCTGATTCTGTCCGTCGAAAGATGGCACAAAATAATGGATGCCTGACACCTGGTCATTTTGACCGTTGAAGATGTCATCGTATGAAAATGCATTTGCTGGAAAACGGCTCTCCACCCGGACCGATCGCCTGCTCGCTGTTACTTCGAACTCTTCGCCGCGGCGGACAGCGATAAAACCAGAGGAGGCGCCAAGGGTCTGACAAAGCAGGTCCAATCCTTCCTGAAGCCGCAAGCGTAAATTAGTATCGGACCCCATGCCTTCGAGCTGACGGATCTGTTTACGGAACATGGTTTCATGCTGAATATGAAGCCGTTCGAGAAATTCACGTACGAGGTCATACAGGGAATGTGTCAGCACCACAAAAACTGTCAGAATGGCGAGCAACGGAAGGGGGAGTCCGAAGCGGAGCGCGATCAACACATAGGCCAGGGTGATCAGGAAAACGGTCAGGCTGGTGACGGGAAAATCCTGCAAGGTGGTGCGTCGCTCGACCAGGGATTGCTGACGCGCTACAGAGATGCCGATCATAAAAACACCGCTGAATATCATAAAGTCCTGAATGATGCGCGGCATGGGTGGGGAAAGCGCGAGGGCGATGATGCCGTACCCAACCCCTGCAACGGCAAAGAAGGAAGCGAAGAGAAAATATTTTCCCACCGGGGTCAGGCCGACCCGTTCATGCGCCAGAAGATTGTAGAGGATGCTGATCAGCGCAATGATTTCAAACAAGCCATATAAAAGGTAAGGCGGACCCAGCCCAATGCGCGCTACATACAAGGCGTTGCCCGCCTCGTTGATAAACGACCTTTCGCTGCCAAGCAATAAAAGAATGGCCACAAAGCCAAGGAGATAGACAGCCATCGTCCAGGTTTGTTTGCGGCGGCGCATTTCTTTTGGGAGCAGGTGCAGGGTGATATCGTGCCAGGCGGTGAGCCCTGTGATCAAAAAAACGGCCCGCCAGGCCGCCGTGCCAGAAACCTGGTTGAAGAGGTTGTTATAAGCGCTGAAAAAAAAGGCGGATAAAGCCGCCAGCAGAATGGCACCACGCAGGGTAATACTGCTGGGGAAGCCCCGCGCAAAAAGATAGAACGCCATCCATAGACATGTCCCCATTGCGATGATATCCACCAATAAAGTCGCCTGGAATAACATGGTTCCTCCTTACCCGAACCTTTATTAGGGAAAACACTCTGGCATCGATTTAGTGACTACGCATCAGCGATTATCGCCGTCGCCTTGAATCTTGCCACGCGCCTGCCGGTCCAGCAATTTTTCGAGATTGGCCTGCGCCACTT
The DNA here is from genome assembly GCA_035333265.1 of Anaerolineales bacterium. GTDB lineage: Bacteria > Chloroflexota > Anaerolineae > Anaerolineales > Villigracilaceae > Villigracilis. Next base: position 2,338 of record DAOQPR010000286.1, on the reverse strand, counting down.
CATCCATGGGGAGATTCAATTCCGTGCAGACCTGGGCGATGTACCAAAGCACATCCCCGAGTTCGGCCTTTAATGCCTCCCGCTCCGCCTCCCCGATGACCCCTTGCCTGTCTCTAAAAATTTTCTTGATCTTCCCCGCCACCTCTCCCGCCTCGTTGACCAGGCCAAGAGTCGGGTAGATGACGGGATGCCCAATGGCCGGATATTGCGCCGTGGCGCGGGACTTTTGCTGGTAGTCGTTGAAGTTCATATATGATCCTTTTAAGGTGATTTATTGAGAACAGTCTTTTTCACGTACATCATACACAACATATGCGCCGTTTTCATAGGCGATCTTAAGCGGGTGGCTGTGAGGTTTTTCGATGACAATATATTGGGCGTTCATTTGACAGGCCGCATTCAATATCCCTGCCGTGGAAAGACTGTAGTAGGCGTCGCGGGTAAATTGTACGTTGAGGAAATAGTCGCCATTAAAGCGCTCAAATGCACCCGGGGCAAGCACGTCAAAGCGGGATTGCCATTCGAGTTCATAGCCAGGTTGGAAGGCCGCCACCAGAATCTCGGAAAGCGTTCCGGCGCTGGCCCGCTCGGAGTGGACGCGCCAGTCTGATTCGTGTGCGCCCCATTTTTCCGGCGGGGTGATGAAACGGGCAGTCTTGTCGGTGTTTTTCTGTGCCCAGGTTTGAACATCCACCCAGGGAGTCGAGTTGCCATACACGTAGATACCAGGCAGCCAAAATCCCATTGACCAGATGGTGAGATAGGTTCCCACAACGATGAGAGGGGTGACCCAGATCGACGCGCGGACAAGGCGTGGGCTGTGGGCTTGCCGTGATAACAACCATGCCGCCAGCACCAGGATGGGGGAAGGCGAGAGAATGTACACCATGACCAAGAGCAGGACATTATCAGGGTGGATCGTCCCAGCCTGTATGAGTTTGGCAATATGATTGGCAAAGAAAAGATAGGCGAGGATGATGATCCACATGCCCATGCGCAAGATCTGTGACTGGATCAGAATGGTTACCGATAGAAAGTACACTGAAATCACATGGACAAGCAGGACGATCAGCCCGGCGACCATGAAATTTTGCGCCGTGTTTTTTACGTTTAAATCCTCTGTGGATGGAAGCGCAATGAAGAACAAAGCCACAGCCGCCAACCCGCCAAATGTTATGGCCCAACTGCCGGGATAGTCCAGCTTGACCATGTCGAAGAGGTGCAGGAAAAGGGTTCGGTTTAGAAAGTCGACCCATTCGGGGCGCAGGGTAAAGTCGACCGGGTCGCCACCGTTGGACTTCCACAACAGGACCGGCAGGGCGGCGATCAAAAACAGGGCAGCGCTGAGCAGGATTCGGCGGAGTCCGATGCGTTTGAATTCCATCAGGCAGGCCCAGCCGAACATCGCCAACACAAAGTTGACCGACACGACATGGATGTTGTACATGATCCCCAGGATCAGAAATGCCAGGGGAATTTTGCCTTTGAAGAATTGATCGATGGCAAACAGCAAAAATGGCAGGACAAAGGTGCGGCTGACCGGCGCAAACTCAAACACGGGAAAGCCGGAAAAGCCAAAGTGCGGCACGATGAAGCCGACCAGGATGAGCAATGAAGTTATTGCGTTGTGGAACAGGGTCTGGCTTAAGTTCCAAAACGCCCAAAAGGTGAGATAGATGCTGATGAAATGCACAGCGAATAACACCGGCTCCAAAATTCCAGCGCGCAGGGCCGGGATGAAGAAATACCAAAAGTAGGAATAATAAATGCGATGCAGTGCGATCATCGCGTCGCCGGGATACAAGGACGGGTCGGCGGTGGCTTTGAGGAAGGGAATGTGCATGGCCTCATCGAAGGTACCGAAGTTGTACCCGATGAGCAGAATGGTAAAAATTGTGGAGAGGAGGAAAAACAGGTGACGCCAGAGAGCAGAGTGCTGAAGTTTGTTTGCAAGTTGGGTAAGCATGGCTGTGCGGACTCGGGAAGATGGATTTCAGTGCGAGTACCCTGCATCTTTATGGTGTATGGGCACGAGGGGGAATTTTACACGTTTTGCTTTTGGAAAGATGAAGATTTTTGGATTTGCGAAAAATCATTTGCCCCGTCAGTGGTCAGGCTTTGGAAGTTCTACTTAAGTCCTGAATGTGGATTGAGAACATCATTACCATAAAAAAGGAATACTGAAAATAAGAGCGACCACACCCGAGTACATAATGGCATTCTCAAAACCATAGCGAGACGCAATATGGGCGTTAAAATGATCTACTAGCTTTGATTGGAACTCATTGGGGTGATATACATCAATTGAATAAGGATCGTTAGTCAAACCGCCAGGGCC
>DAOQPR010000285.1:0-4181 GCA_035333265.1 Anaerolineales bacterium | reverse complement strand
ATGATGCAGGGTCACCAAAGCTGTCAGGTTGCGTTCCCGCAATCCGCGCAGCATGAGGCGGTACTTTTCGATGGCATCTTCATCCCATCGGTCAGGGGTTGGCTGAACGCGGCTCCATTCAATCGAAAGGCGATGAGCGTTTTGTCCGGTTTCGGCAGCGCGGTCAAAGTCTTCACGCCAGCGCCCGCCCCACCAATCAGCCGCCAGCCCAGAGCCATGCACAGTCTGCCCCTGTTCCTCCCAGCGATGCCAGTTGTTATTCGTGTTATTGCCTTCCACCTGATGCGAAGCCGTAGCCGTGCCCCATAAAAATCCCTTTGGAAAATGATAGGTGCCTTGAGGCATGATGCTCTCCTAATTCCGATTCAAATATGCCAGATACAACGCCACCGACCCCGCCACGGCAGCATTCAATGATTCGATCCTGCCTTTCATTGGCAGTTTCAACACAATATCGCATTTCTTTCGCGTTAGTTCATGGATGCCCTCCCCCTCCGAGCCGACGACAAGCCCCAACGCACCTTTAAGATGACGTGAACCCGCCTCCACCTCCGCCCCATCCTGGTCCAAGCCTACGAGCCACAGGTCTGCATCTCGAAGCGCATCCATCGCCTGCGAAAGGTTCGACTTGGCGATCAACATATGCTCACTCGCCCCCGAAGATGCATTCACTGCAGAAGGCGTTACCTCCACCGAGCGCGCCAGTGGGATGATGATGCCATGCACACCCACCGCCTCGGCGGTACGAATCAGCGTGCCAAAGTTCTGTGGGTCTTGCAGCGAGTCGAGGATGAGGATGAACGGCGGCTCATTCTGGATACTATTGAGAATATCCACCACATCGGAATACGGGTAACCGCTAACCTCCGCCACCACCCCTTGATGGTTGGTGTTGACCTTATCCAGCCGGGTGCGCGGCACACGACTGACTCTCACCTTTTGCTGCCCGGCAAGTTTGACGATCTCTGCCAGTTTGCCTTTCTCCTGCGCCCCTTCGGCGATTTCAATGGAAAAAACCTGTCTGCGCCTGGCGCGCAAAACTTCATGAACGGCATTACGGGAGTAAATGAATTCTTTCATAAAAACTGATCCGAGCTGAATACGACTCGGTCCTATTCTGATAATCCTCAATATTTAATCCACAATTCCCCAGATGTGGTGCATAACGCGGAGAATTCTACCCTACCATTGGAGGATGTCTCATCTGGTGCAATAGCCTGCTTGGCTCACAAGACCCTCTTTTCATCAAGGTAAAATGGATATTTCTCTTAAGAGTTGACTTTATTTTACGATAAAACACAACAAACTAAAAACTTAACGCATGTACCCATCTTTTTTATTTGCAAACAGAATATAAAAAGCCCAAACAATTATGGAACAGGAATTCTTTCGCATGGAAGCTATCCCAAGAACACCCATAACACTACAGTCAGCTCCTGGTGAAAAACAATCTAAAAAATTGAGCTATGACAGGCATGATTTTCTACTAGCTGGTTTAATTTCGTTTATACATATATTGACCGCCATCATTTATGCAAAATTCTTCGGCATTACCATTCGCATCCATGAGCCATGGAGTACCTGGGATTGGTTTTGGCAAACGCTACCTCTGGATGCTCTTAGAACAGATCTCCTTGAAAGCCTATGGTACCTACATGCGCAGCCTCCCATTTTCAACCTTCTGGGCGGCGTTTTGGCAAAACTCTTTTTTCCATTCCACCTGGAAGCATTGCATATTTTATATGTAATGTTGGGAGGGCTGCTTTCCGGCCTGATCTATCTACTTGCCGCAAACTTTACATCCAGGCGGCTGATCGGTTTTCTATGGGCATTCATTCTCAGCCAGAATCTTTCCCTTTTCCTTTATGAAACATACATCCTGTATTCTCTTTTGATCGCATTCATGGTGGTATTAAATCTTTCATGTGTTCTATGGCATTCCCGGACAAAGACACCCATAGCGTTATATTGCTTTATCATCACACTCAATATACTGGTCCTTACCAGAAGCTCATATCATTTACTCCTTCTCCCAGCGGCGCTGGTGTTTATATGGTTGATATCAACCCCGGAGGCAAAAAAGAGGACTCTTATTATCAGTTCGCTACTGTGTCTGATCAGTATATTTTGGTATGCAAAAAACTATGAGATCTTTGGAGTATTCGGAACAAGCAGTTGGTTTGGCCAATCCTTATGGAAAATTGCCTCCTCTTCCTATTCGGACGAAGAATTGCAGTTTCTGGCAAAGGAGGGTGTCATTGACCAGATGGTGGTTGAACGAAGAAATTTTTTGAGACCTGCCGCCTACGAAACGTACGGCTTCACAAAACGCTCCTCCATTCCGGCACTTTCCAACAATGACTATAACAATATAAATATTATCGATATCAGTCGTGCCTATGGGGAAAACGCAATAAGACTCATTCGTTATTCTCCCTGGATCTATATAAAATCGATTTTGGCAGCTTTTTTGTTTTATTGCCTGCCTTCAACTTCCTATAATCACCTTGCCATAAACTTCAGCAAGATCATCCCGCTTAAGGGGGCATATCTACAAACTTTGCAGATCTCGGAAACCGCAGTGACATTTATATTGCTTCCAAGCACACTGGCCCTATACCTTGCGCAAAAGCTTAAACTTGCCGGTCAACACCGCCTGGGGATTCAACAGCTCTTTCAACAGGACAGTGTGCTGATGTGGTGTTTTTTCATGATTGGATATTCAGTTGTGACATCCTGCATGTTGGAGATCAATGAAAACATGCGATTTAAGTTCGATGTAGAGCAACTCATCTGGCTGTTCATTCCGATTGTTTTAAGTCGGGTCAAATCGCTGGCCAGGAAAATTTCCCCACAAAAGACCATGTAACATAGGAAATATGGGCAAGAGTTATGTGGTCGGTCGAAATAAATTTTACAAACTTTCTCTGCTCTGGCAGGGGCTAAGCCCCTGCCAGAGCCACAGAGATTTCTAAAGATATACAACCGACTAAATAGAATACGTATATTTAGTTTCTGGAGAACTTGTGCCCTGAGTAGGAATCGAACCTACATCTAAGCCTTAGGAGTGCCTTGTTCTATCCATTGAACTATCAGGGCGACGATGGGATTATACCCAAATTTTTATTTCTCTCAGCCCATGGGCTGGGATGGAAGGCCAGGCCCTCCATCCCAGCGGATACTCTTAGTGTTTGAACTGTTCTTCTTCTGTGGAGCCCTTGATCGCACCCGTGGAAACTTCGCCGCCATTGACAGTGGTTTGCACGGCATCGAAATAACCAGCGCCTACAAACGCCTGATGCTTGACGGCGCGGAATCCCATCGTTTTTTCCATTTCGAATTCACGTTCCTGCACTTTGACGAAGGCGCTCATGCCGTTACGGGCATAGCCATGGGCCAGGTCAAACATGCTGGCATTGAGGGTATGGAAGCCTGCCAGGGTAATGAACTGGAATTTATATCCGGCTTCTCCCAATTTTTCCTGGAATTCAGCGATCTGCTTGTCGTCCAGTTTACGTTTCCAGTTGAAGGATGGCGAGCAGTTATACGCCAACATCTTACCTGGATATTTGGCATGAATGGCTTTCGCAAATTCCTGTGCTTCACCCAGATCAGGAGTCGAGGTTTCACACCAGATGAGATCCACATAGGGAGCAAATTCAAGGGCGCGTGCCACTGCATATTCAAGCCCGTTTTTCACCACGAGAAAACCATCAACAGTGCGTTCGCCGGTGAGATGTTCATGGTCGACACGGTCAATGTCGCCACGGATGAGAGTGGCAGACAAGGCGTCAGTGCGGCCAATGAAAATGGTGGGAACCCCCATTACGTCGGCAGCGAGGCGGGCGGAGATCAGTTTCTGAATGAAGTCATGCACGGGGACGAGGACTTTTCCGCCCATGTGCCCGCACTTCTTCAACGAGGAAAGTTGGTCTTCGAGGTGGATACCTGCGGCTCCGGCTTCGATCATGGCTTTGATCAGCTCAAAGGTATTGAGTGCGCCGCCGAAGCCGGCCTCGGCATCTGCCACAATGGGCGCAAAATATTGCACCTCACCGTCACGCCCTTCCATGTGTTGGATCTGGTCGGCGCGGATGAGGGCATTGTTGATCTTACGCAGAACTGTTGGCACACTGGTCACCGGGTAGAGGCTTTGGTCGGGGTACATGGTGAGGGCGTCG
>DAOQPR010000284.1:2528-4217 GCA_035333265.1 Anaerolineales bacterium | reverse complement strand
CGCTTTCCCTGGGGAGCAATCGCTTCGGGTTCATGTGGGCGGAGATGGGTCCTGATGATTGGGATATTTACGTCCGTGTGCGAAATTTGCTTTCCAGCGCGCTGTTGCGCATCAGCCTGGTGCTTCAGCGTGAACGGGCGCAAAAGGAAGTGGAACGCCTCTTGAGCGAGGCACATGAGCGAGCCGGAGAATTGGTTCGTGCGCGCGATGTGGCAGAAAAAGCTGCGGCGCAAAATGCAATGCTATTTGGGGCCGAGCAGGAACGGCGTCGGGGTGCGGAGGCGTTGGCACGTTCGGTGCGTCAACTGGCTTCCTTGAAGACCGTCGAAAAATTGCCCGAGCAGATCCTTGAGCAATTCAATCAGGTATTGCCATATGAACGCGGGATTCTCTTTATGGAGGATGTGAACGGCTTGCCCAATATTCAGGCACAGCGCGGACTGCCGCAGGATGCGAATCTTTCTGAGTTTCGATTGGGTCTTAAAGGCGCGGATCTTTATACGACCATTGTTCGCAAGGGCGAGACCTTGCTGGTTCCGGATGTGAACGCTGTTGGAACGTGGACCCAGCCGGACTGGCTTCCACGTGACCGTTCGTGGATGGGTGTGCCCTTGTATTCGAAGGATAATGTGGTTGGCCTGCTGCTGATCAGCCGTGCCGAGCGCTCGTTTACCGAGGACGATGGTTTGCTGGCGACCACCTTTGCTTTGCAAGCGACAGTGGCGTTGGAAAATGCCCGTCTTTATCATGAAGTGACCGATATGAATCACATGATGGAGCGCATGGTTTCGGAGCGGGTGGAGGAATTGAACAAAGCTTACATGACGCTCGAAAAACATGACAAGAACAAGTCTGCGTTCATTCAGGTAGCGGCGCATGAACTGCGCACCCCGCTGACCGTGATCAAGGGCTACCTTGGCATGTTGAAATCGGATGCGGCAGTTCAGAAGAATCCACTATTGGTGGAGGCGCTCGAAGGTGTGTTGCGCGGCACGGAGCGGTTGCATCAGATCGTGAACAGCATGTTGGATGTAGTGCGCCTCGAGAGCCAGGTGATCGTTCCGCGCATTGAATCGGTGAACCTGGGATTGATCCTGCGCCTGATCCACAAGGATTATGTACCCGACCTCGCGGATCGCAGCCTGACCCTGACCCTGGATGAAACCCTCAAAGAGATTCCCCCGCTGTTGGCTGACCCTGATCTATTAAAGAAGGCACTCGACCAGGTGATCGTCAATGCCATCAAGTTCACACCGGATGGTGGCACGATCATTGTCTCTGCTCATGCGGTGGATGATCCCAAGCGCGGCAGAATGGCCGAGATCGCGATCAAGGATTCCGGCATTGGCATCAACCCGGAACATCACAAGGTGATCTTCGAGAAGTTGTATCAACTTGGTGAGGTGCAGTTGCATTCCTCCAGCCGTACGAACTTTAAGGGCGGCGGCGCCGGGCTGGGACTCGCCATTGCATCCGGAATCGTGCGCGCTTTGCAAGGCAGTATTTGGGTGGAAAGCGAAAAACGCGACGAGGAAACCTGCCCCGGCAGTACCTTCTTCATCCGCCTGCCGCTGGTGAGGGAATAACCCCAGTTTTTGATTACGCCTTTTGAAGCGGACATGATCTGTGTCCGCTTTTTGTTTATCGAAGTTCAGACTTTTTCCTTTTCATTGCTAAATAAACGATCCA
>DAOQPR010000284.1:0-2428 GCA_035333265.1 Anaerolineales bacterium | reverse complement strand
TTTTTGTTTATCGAAGTTCAGACTTTTTCCTTTTCATTGCTAAATAAACGATCCAATAACTTACGTAGCGGCGAAAAGAAACCCAGGTGGGCCAGCATCAGCCCGGCGGTTACGCTCATGGCAAAGAAGATGGCAAGGTCATAGTCAACCTTGTTATAGTCTATGTTTGGAGTGAAGACGTAAAGCACCACAATTGCAAATAGATGTACCACACTGACGATCAACAAAGGGATGGAAAATGGCCGCAGGTCGTCATCACCTGTCAACAGGTGCAAACAAAACACGACGAATAATCCGCTTAACAGGGTGATGAGATACATCCAGAAGCGGGGAGTGGAATAATCCTGTGCGTATAACTTGCCGATAATGTAGAGATATAGTACGCAAACCGCAAGTAGACATCCCCAGGCATAAAGCCTCATAACCATGGGATAAAACAGATTCCCAAACGAGCGAATGCTCACCAGCCCGCAACCCCAACTAAAGGCAAAAGCCAATCCCAGGACCAATACCTTGGTATATAGCTCGTCAAGCGACATATTTTCAGGCCCATCCTTGAAGGCTTTTAGCAGGATGCCGACGGCGCCAGCCGTTGAAGTGCTCAACGCTGCAAAACTTGCCAGCATGGTTGCAAGCCGGACCGATCCTTGTGTATCCACCCTTTTAGACGGAGGTTTAGGGTCGCCCTCGGAAAATGGAGCGACATGCGGTAGGTTTTTCATTTGTGTACCCTCCCAGTGCGATTGAATTTCGGCTACTTCATCTTCTCTCTGAAATCATAGATTCCATCTTTCGCCGCCCACTTCGCCCCACAGGCTGGGCAGGCAAGATGCTCTTCCTGTTCCTGCAACGAGCCACTGCCGCACTCCGGGCATTTGAAGAGATGAATCACATGGGTGGGAATCTCTGCGGCTTGTCCATCTGGCAGGGCCGCCTTCACGAACACACTCGGCGTCAATTGAAACAACGCACCCGTCGGCTGAAAGATTCCATCCAACGCGGCCAGGAAGCTGGCGGGCAAAGTCCGTTTGAGCAGGCCGAGGCGGAAATGTGATACGGTCAGCGTCTTCTCGATGGAGAAGCCCAGTCCGCTCAACCAATTGCGGATGGCTTGGGGGTGAAAGTCAAAATTCAATTCCACGAATTCCACCGGCTCCAGTGTGAACGGATTCCACTTTTGTTTGCCGAGCCAGTAACGCAAAATGGCTTTGAGGTTTAACTTGTTCGCAAACTCAAGGATGAAGACCGCTCCTGGCTGCAAGGTCTCGCGGATCTGCGCCAGCGCCTTGGGCGCATCCGCCATGTGATGCAGCACGCGGATCATCGTGGCCGCATCGAACAGCCCGCTCCTAAAGGGGAGGCGGTAAACATCTGCCGCCACATAGATATATTTTTCCGAACGCCCCAAACGTTCCTGAGCCTGCGCCAGTTGCGTGGTCGAATAATCGAGCACAACAATGCGCTCAAACCCGGCATACCGCGGCGTATTGCGGCCCGCGCCTGCGCCGAGCTCCAGCATCAACTTCCCGCCGGAGGGCAGCATCCGCTTCAACGCGATTGCTTCGGCCTGATCTTCATAGGCGCGCCCGCCCTGCTCCCAAAACGATTGTTGATAATCGGAGCCTTCGTAATTACAAACAGGTGGATTATTGGTCATGGGGTCATTTGGTCGATTGGTAAAGTAGTCGGGTGGTCTGACTACAAGATCACCCGACTATCAGACGATGTAGACTACCGCCCCACCGCGCGATAGGTAAAGCCCATATCCTTCATGCGGCCAGGCTCATAAATATTGCGCCCATCATAAATGACCGGAGTCTTAAGTAGACCTTTGACCTTCTCCAGATCAAGCTGCTTGAATTCATTCCATTCCGTCAGAACCATCAACGCATCACACCCCGCCGCCAGTTGGTACGGTTCCTCGAACATTTCCACCGCCGGGAGAATGGGACGTGCCACCTCCATCGCAACCGGGTCATAGGCGCGAACTTTCGCCCCCGCCTCGATCAGTTCCTCCGAAATATCAATCGATGGCGCATCGCGCATATCGTCTGTGTTCGGTTTGAAGGCCAGCCCCAGCAGACCAATGGTCTTGCCTTTCAACCCGCCGATCATTTTCTCGACGTGCTTCACGGCTTCCTTGCGGCGGTCATAGTTGACATCCATCACACTGTTGAGGATCTTCGGTTCGAGTCCGCTTTCCTTCGCCATGAAGGCCAAAGCCTCCACATCCTTGGGGAAGCACGAGCCGCCCCAACCCAGACCCGCATCCAAGAAATGACGTCCAATGCGCGCATCATAACCCATGCCTGCCGCCACTTCCTTCACGTCCGCGCCGACGCGTTCGCACAGGTCAGCCAGTTCATTGATGAAGGAAATTTTGGTGGCCAGGAAGGCATTACTGGCATACTTGATCATCTCTGCCGTG
>DAOQPR010000283.1:0-4244 GCA_035333265.1 Anaerolineales bacterium | reverse complement strand
TGGGAATCATTTATCATTCAACCAATGGTCAACCTGCTGTTGTGGATCTACGACGTTCTCGGTCACGGCCCGCAAATGTTCGGGCTTGCCATCATTCTCTTTACCATCCTCATCCGCCTCATTACCTGGCCTCTGAATGCCTCCCAGGTAAAGGGCGCGCAAGCCATGCAGGAATTGCAAAACGATAAGGAATGGCAGGAGATCCAAAAGAAATATGCTAAAGACCGCGAAAAACTGGCGCAGGAACAAATGCGCATTTATCAGGAACGCGGCATCAATCCCTTTGCATCCTGCCTGCCAACCCTCATTCAATTTCCGATCATTATTGGTCTTTATCAATCCATTATCCGTGCCATGGCGGCTACCCCTCTGGATATGCTGAAGCTGGCACGTACCATCTATCCTTTTCAAAATATCAGTGAAATCATCCCGCTCAACAGCAAATTCCTATGGATGAATCTTGGCCAGCCGGAAGGCATCCCTCTTCCCTTTGACGTTTCCTTCCTGCCTCACGGCTTCCCATTACTCGCGATCATTGTTGCGCTCACCACCTACATTCAAACAAAACTCACCATGCCCAACACGCCACCCAACCCCAATGATCAGGCTTCGGCTCAAACCGCCGCCATGAGTGGAACCATGTCCATTTACATGCCGTTGATGCTTGGCTGGTTTGCGCTTAACTTCGCCTCGGGCATTGCTGTTTACTTCATAACCAGCAACCTGCTTGGTATCGTTCAATATGCTGCTACCGGCCGCGCAAATTGGAGCAACCTTTTGCCCGGCGGTAACAAGAATAACCAGGCCAAGAAGAAATAGGGAGAAACCCATATGAGCGAGCGAACAACCACTCTCGAAATCATCGCTCCAACTGTTGAAGAAGCCATTCAACAGGGATTGACCCAGCTCGGTCTCACAGCAGATGCAGTTTCTGTTGAAGTTCTCGATTCTGGTTCAAAAGGATTATTCGGACTCGGTGGCCGTCAGGTGCGGGTGCGCCTCTCTGTGAATCCTCCGCCTGTGCCGGATCTTCCCGCCTCCACTCCGGAACCGAAAACTGCTTCACCGAAAAAGGCCGAATCCAAGCCCAAAACGAAAGAACCCAAACCACGGGCCGAGAAAAAAGCAGCAGAGCCAAAACCCAAGTCCGTAGAACCTCAGCATGCCCCAAAGCTTGTAGAACCTGTGGAACATGACAGTGTTTTGAATACAACCGAGGAAGTTATCTCCAAGTTGATTTATCACATGGGGCTTACTGCCCAGGTTTCTGCGCATTACGATGAGACTAGTTCAGACGACCATCGCACAATTCAGGTGGATGTTCGGGGTGAGGAACTTAGCGCCCTGATTGGCCGAAAGGCAGAAACCCTGACCGCCTTTCAGCATGTTGCCTCCCTCATTGTCGGCAAGCAGACCCAGCAATGGGTGCAAGTGGTTGTGGATGTGGAAGGTTATCGCGCCCGCCGCGAAAAGCAGATTCGCCAGCTTGCCAATCGCATGGCCGACCAGGTGACAAAGACTGGACGCAAAGTGACCATGGAACCCATGCCTGCCAGCGAACGCCGTGTGGTGCATATTGAATTGCGCGGTCATCCAGCAGTGCATACAGAGAGTACAGGTGAGGAGCCATATCGCAAAGTGGTAATCCTTCCAAAGGAATAAATTAAAAAGTTCCTTGAAATCCATAAAGGCCGCGGACGATAGTTCGTGGCCTTTTCATTTCCCATTGCTGTGGTCTGCGTCCATCACGGTATAATTTGATTATGTCTGAACTCCGGCCTATCGATTATTTGCTCATCGGTCATGTGGCCGTGGATTTAACGCCCACAGGCAATCAGCTGGGCGGGACGGTCAGTTACTCTGCGTTGGCGGCGAAGGCTTTGGGGGTGCGGGTGGGCATAGTTACCTCGGCTGGAGCAGATGCCCAACTCGATAAACTGGAGGGGGTTCAAATCGTCAATATCCCTACAAAGCAGAGTACAGTATTTGAGAATGTATATACCGAACATGGGCGTAAACAGACATTGCATCACCAGGCTGCGCCCATTAATTTTGAACATATTCCGCAGGAATGGCGTACGGCTCCCATTGTGCATCTTGCGCCAATTGCCCAGGAAGTAGACCCGGCAATGGCGGGACAATTCCCATCTTCATGGGTGGGTGTTACGCCGCAGGGTTGGCTGCGGGCATGGGATGAAACAGGTTCGGTGTTTGCTCAGGCCTGGGAAAACAGCGAGCAGGTTCTCGGGCGGGTGGGAGGCGTGGTGATGTCGTTGGAGGATGTCAATCGCGATTTGGAACTTGTCGAGTGGATGGCGCATCATACGAGTCTGTTTTGTTTGACGGAAGGGAAAGACGGGGCGGTTTTGCATTGGCATGGTGATCGAAGGCGTTTCCGTCCCTTTGGGGTTGAAGAGGTGGATGCCACTGGCGCGGGGGATATTTTTGCGGCTGGCTTTTTTACACGCTTATTTCAAACCCGTGACCCGTGGGAGGCGGCGCGATTTGCGACCAATCTTGCGGCATTTTCTGTAACCCGCGTTGGGCTGCTGGGAATCCCGACTTATGAAGAAATTGAGATCTGCAAGACGGAGGTTTTATCTTGACGAAGATTTATACGTTGGTAAATCAAAAAGGCGGGGTGGGGAAAACGACATCGACCATTAACCTGGCGGCGTATCTGGCAAAGGTGGGCCAGCGGGTTCTGGTGGTTGACCTGGACCCGCAGGCGAATGCTACATCCTGTCTGGGTGTGGATAAGTTGAGTGTGGAGGGCAGTACATATGATGCCCTGCTTGGTGAAGAGGATATCTTCCCTTATATTTTGTTGAATGAGCGTTTGAATTTGTCTTTGCTGCCGTCTTCGCCTGCGCTGGCTGGGGCAGAGGTGGAGTTGGTGGATGAACTGGCGCGTGAGTCGAAATTACGCAAGGCCATCTTGAAGGTTGCCAAACGCTACGATTATGTGCTGGTGGATTGTCCGCCTTCGCTTGGGTTGTTGACTGTGAATGGGTTGATGGCAGCGATGGATGGTGTGATCGTGCCGGTGCAATGTGAGTATTTGGCGCTGGAAGGGCTGGGTCAGCTGACTCAGACGATTGAGCGGGTTCGTTCGGCTCTTTTTCCTGAATTGAAGGTGCGCGGTGTGATCCTGACAATGTTCGATAACCGCACCAATCTCTCAACCGATGTAGTTAAGGAAGTAAATAACCACTTTCCTAATTTGGTTTTCAAAAGCATTATTCCGCGCAGTGTACGGTTGGCAGAGGCGCCCTCTTATGGTTTGCCAATTTCGGAATATGCGCCTACATCGGTTGGTGCGCAGGCGTACGAAACGCTGGCGAAGGAATTGTTGAAAGGCGATAAGAATTGACAGACGCTGGTCAGTCATCCATCGTTGTTTATTTTGGACTACCCAATTGAGGAGCAATTCGCATGGCTCAACGTAAAGGTCTTGGCAAAGGTTTGGATGCGCTTATTCCCGGCGGGAAGGCTTCGGTGCCGTCTCCAGGTGGCGGAGGCAGCGGGCATGGGGGTGTGCAGCAGGTGGCAGTGGAAAATATCAAGCGCAACCCGCGCCAGCCGCGCATTCATTTTAAAGAAGATGAATTGAACGAATTGGCGGCCTCCATTCGTGAACATGGGGTCATCCAACCGTTGATCGTTTCACCGAAAAATGATGGCTCGTATACGCTCATTGCAGGTGAGCGCCGTTTGCAGGCATCCCAACGCGCTGGGTTAAAGACGGTTCCTGTGGTGATGCGCCAGGCGAACAACCAGGAATTGTTGGAATTGGCTCTGATCGAAAATGTTCAACGTGCAGACTTGAACCCGATGGAAGAAGCCGAGGCGTATCGTCAACTGGCCGATGATTTTGGTCTTTCCAAGGAAAAGGTGGCCGAACGGGTTGGCAAGAGCCGTGTAGCGGTGACAAATACCATTCGTTTGTTGGAACTGCCGGAGATCATCCGCCGCGCAGTGGCAGATGGAACTATTACTGAGGGACATGGCCGTGCTTTGTTGGGGTTATCCACGCAAAAGGCGCGGGAAGCGGCGTATCAAACCGTGGTCAATCTCTCGTTGAATGTTCGCCAGACCGAGGAACTTGTCCGCAGCCGGTCAGGCATTAAACCAATCAAAGCGACCAAACCCAGCCGAAATGCCGATGTGAACGACGTGGAAAAACGCCTGCAAAAAAGCCTGGGGACAAAGGTGGCGTTGAAGCATGGCAAGAAGGGCGGCAC
>DAOQPR010000282.1:0-4252 GCA_035333265.1 Anaerolineales bacterium | reverse complement strand
CCATTTTGATGGAGATGGGCGAGAACTCGGTCAGGAATTTTGAACAGCAGCGCGTTTCGATGCCGCAAGCTCCCATGCCGCCAATCAGCTTGGCAACATCGCGCGGACCGATCTGACGCATTTCAACGTGGGTATTGGAATACAAATCACCCATGTCTTTGCGCAAAGACTTGAGGTCGACCTTCTCTTCCTGTTCGGTACTGAAGAGAAAGGCGAGGCGCGAGCCGTCGTAATTGTATTCGGCGGCGACCACCTTGATGGTGTCGAGCAGGCCAAGTTCCGAGGCCCGAGCGCGGCAGTTGATCATGGCTTCGGTCTGTTTGCTGCGCCAGGATTGCTGAAGGATCAGATCACGCGGTGTAGCTCGCCGCTCCACTGATTTCCAGCCGCCTTCGGGTTTGGGCGGCGTTTCTTGAAGAATCTGTACTACTTCGCCGAGATGCCGTCCACGGGTGGTATCCACTATCACCTGTTCGCCAGTCTTAAGGTCGGGAACAGATGAGGAATCGAAATGATAAACCTTGCCGATCTTGGTAAAACGTACACCGATAATATTCATGGGAGTAATTATAACCGCCAGTACTGTCGATTACTTGCCCTTCTTTTCCATCTTTGCCCAGGTATCTTTGAGGTTCACCGTCAGGTTGAAGACGGGTTTTTCAGGGGTTGATTCTTTATCCACACAGAAGTAGCCCAGCCGCTCGAACTGGAAGCGTGAGCCCGCCTCCGCCGCCGCGAGAGCTGGTTCCACATACCCGGTCAGAATCTCCAGAGAATTGGGGTTCAAACACTTGAGGAAGCCTTCATCGCCTTCTTCAGGGTTTTCCTTGTTGAAGAGGCGGTCATACATGCGTACTTCCACTTTTCCAGCATGTTTTGCCGACACCCAATGGATCGTCGATTTGACCTTGCGCCCATCCGGCGCATCGCCGCCTTTGGTGGCAGGGTCGTAGGTGGCATGGACTTCAACAATATTTCCGCTTTCATCTTTTACAACCTCGGTACATTTAATGAAATAAGCATATCGCAAGCGGACTTCATTGCCGGGGAACAAACGGTAATACTTGGGTGGCGGAGTCTCGCGGAAGTCATCCTGTTCAATATAAATAACCTTTGAGAATGGAACCTTGCGTGTGCCTGCGGAAGAATCTTCAGGGTTGTTGATCGCGTCCATCTCTTCGACAAGATCGTCGGGGTAATTGTCGATAATCACTTTTAGCGGGCGAATGACCGCCATACGGCGCAGGGAGGTTTTATTGAGATCATCACGCACACATTCTTCGAGCAGAGCCACATCGCTGATACTGTAATTCTTTGCCACACCCACCCGGCGAATGAATTCCAACACGGCCTCGGCTGTATATCCACGACGGCGCATGGCGCGCAATGTAGGCATGCGCGGGTCATCCCAGCCGCTTACAAGACCTTCCTCCACAAGACGGCGAAGTTTACGTTTGCTCATCACCGTGTAATTCATATTCAAACGTGCAAACTCGATCTGACGAGGTTTCCAGACACCGAGTTGTTCCGGGAACCATTCGTATAATGGACGATGGTTTTCATATTCAAGCGAACACAGCGAATGGGTGATGCCTTCCATTGAGTCGTTCTGTCCGTGTGCCCAATCGTACATGGGATAGATCTTCCACTTGTCGCCGGTGCGGTGATGCGGCGGATTGTGAATGATGCGATACATGGCCGGGTCGCGCATATTGATGTTCGGGTGCGCCATATCGATCTTGGCTCGCAAAATGCGCGAACCATCGGGAAACTCGCCGTTCTTCATACGCTCGAGCAAGTCCATATTTTCTTCCACATCCCGATCGCGGTAGGGAGAGTTCACGCCCGGTTCCGTCAATGTGCCGCGATTTTTGCTGACTTCCTCAGGAGTCTGGTCGTCCACATAGGCTTTGCCCATTAATACAAGTTTCTTTGCCCACTCATACAACTCATCAAAATAATCCGAGGCATAGGTCACCTTAACCCATTGGATGCCAAGCCAGTGCGCATCATCCATAATGGCTTCCACAAACTCGGTTTCTTCCTTTGCAGGGTTGGTATCGTCAAAGCGCAGAATCAACTCACCGCCGTTTTCCCTGGCAATGAGATAATCGATCATAAACGCCTTCACATGCCCAATGTGTAAATATCCATTTGGCTCAGGCGGCAGACGCGTGCGAACATAATTGAAGCGGCCGCTTTTCAGATCTTCTGCCACGGCTTCGCGGATAAAATCGGTGGGTTTGTTCAGTTCTTCAGGACTCATTCGTAACCTTAGAAATGGATTTAGCGGATAAAGTACACCGCCTCTTTTCGCAACCGACACCTGCCAGCCTTTCAGGAACTTTATCCAAACTGACAGCGTCTTAATTGCGCCAATTATAACAAAGTATAATTCCCATACTTCACAGGAGACTCCAAATGGAAGAAAAAAACGAAGAGTTTTATGGTCTGTTCTTCAATAAAAGCGCCATCCTCAAATTATCCCGATGGGCAGGCATCCTCGCCTGGGTGGTTTTGGTGGCTTACCTGGCCACTTTTTTAGTATCATTCATTCAATTTATGGTTCAGTTTTCTACCGGCTTGTTCTTTCAAAAGGGCATGTCTGTTTGGGATCTGCTAAGTTTCTTCAACCCGTACTTTACAATGCCGATTCCCGGAATTACCTACTTCTTTGGCTTAAAGTTTGTCCAAAACGGCCTGCTGATCTTAATGGAAATGGAAGAAAATACCCGTCGTTTCGCCCGCTCCAAATAGCGGCAGAACTTGTTCGTATTTCACTTGCGCCGAGCGGTTGTGCGTGATAAAATACCGCCCGCTGGTTTATTGGGGATTGGTGAAATGGCATCACGTCGCGCTCTGGACGCGAAATTTGAGGTTCGAATCCTTGATCCCCAGCCTGAAAAAGCTCCGGTTATTAACCGGAGCTTTTTTGTTAAGGGCAGGGTCATTATCAATACGGACTGAATTAAATGGTTCTCCAGGTATTCAGGCCATCCTGTGCCAGAGCAACTTCGAAATGATGACCCTTGAATCCGAGCTGAGCGAAAAGCTGTTCTTGCATATCCACAGCTAGATTACGAACGTCTATGCTAGGGCCAAAATTTGTGTGTAGTTGCCAGTTTTTACCGGCATCCCGCGAGATCATAATTTTTCCGTCGTTCGTACCGCGATAGAGGTTTCCTCCAGCCTGTACTTCAACGACCAAGGATCCCATCATTCCAAATGGACTGGATTGTAATAAGAGGGCTGCTGATAGCAGCCCCCCTACTTTCAGAAAATCGCGCCGGTTCATTATTTACCTCCCATTTTCATGGCCGGAAAACGTTCTGTCCGATGCCGTTGAAATCCAGGGTGATGATAAACGTGCCGTGTTTCACCGAATTGGATTGCCGTAGGCTGTACTAGGAGGAATAGCGGTTTTCCGCCGCTGATCAAAGTATTGGCAAAAGACCCTGAACCATTCTGGGATGCCAACATGTCAAAGGCCGAACCCTTGGATGCAGGAGTTGAGGAAATGTTGGCGGCTTGAGCCTGGCTGGAGTAGGTTGTATCCTGGGTCTGAGCCAGGGCATGATCGGCATTCGGTACCAAGGAGACAGGCGGATTGAGACAGGTGGAATTGCCGACAACATTCACCGTGCCAACCGAATCAGCGGTGGCTGTGTTATTGGCAGCAAGTACCGTTGCCGGAGCGCCAGAAGATGCACCCTGCTCAAGATTTACAACGGCTGTGTTTGCCTGACGAACACGGATGCCATTAACACCAGCCGGGGTGCCGTTGGGAAAATCCACCAGATTGCTGCGCACATCAAAACAAGCAGTCGAAGCCTGACGCCCCTGAACCACAATCCCCTGCAAGCCGCCGACGCTATCCATGATATGAACAGTATTCGACAATACCGTAACAGAAAAGTTCGGATTTGTACTTGCATCCGGCGTATCTACAAATATACCGCGTGAGACGCCGCCAGTGGAATTCTGAGTGATGATGTTGTTTGTTACCATAACATTGGCTGGGGCACCTGCGCCAATTGTGCTGGTTGTCCATACGAGAACAGCACTGTTCACCGCGCTGGTTGGGTGGACGATGGTGTTATTGGCGATATATGCTGTCAGGCTGGATGAAGCAGTAGCATTCCCCGGCGTTTGACCGACGAAGATAGTCGCTCCCTGAATTCCGCTAATATTATTCCCGGTGATGTGCGCGATCAGATCGCCATTGTTGCCGTTGGACATGACAATGCCCTCG
>DAOQPR010000281.1:0-4259 GCA_035333265.1 Anaerolineales bacterium | reverse complement strand
AGGACCCAGGTGTTTACGTACATAATCCGAAATACATCATCCAAATCTTGATCGACTCGATCGAGGATCTTGGTGGTACCGTGAGCACTTACACACGCCCGGAAGTTCCAGCTCCCGCTCAGTAAGACAATAGTTTCCAGCACGAAAAAGGATGGCGGACAGAAATGTCCGTCATCTTTTTTAATCCCTTATTAATCACACCAAAACAGTGATATTCAGCACTATATCCCTGTGATGACCTCTCGTACAATATGGGGCAATCGCCCCATGACGCATTTTATTCAGGCGTATAATCGGACAAAATTTCCTTTAATAGGAGAATGTGATGAATTTTAGAAAATCGCTCCGCCCGCATCATCTTTGGACCGTGAGTCTGCTCTTTGGAATTGGGTTTTTTCTTTTCGCCCTCATCGCTCTCACAACCCCCGCCCAGGCTGCTCCATCCCACCAAGACGATAAACCTTCAAATGATTTCTGTCTTGCCTGCCATCAAGAAGAGGGGATCAAGAAAACATTGGGCAGCGAATCACTCCCCGTCACCATTAACCCCACTCGATTTGGGCTATCAGTTCACGGTGAAGAGGGAATCGCCTGCGTTGATTGTCACCAGGACATCAGCGATTATCCCCATCCTGACGTCAAAGTAAAAAATACCCGCGATTTCACGTTGGAATTCCTTGATACCTGCAAAGAATGTCACGAAGATCAATACAACAAGGCCCACGACAGCGTACATCAACGTGCTTTTGATGAAGGCAACAAAGATGCAGCTGTCTGTATGGATTGTCATAACCCGCATACTCAAACCCGCCTGACCGGCAAAACCAGCGGGGAAATCACCCCTTCTGCTCGTGTGGAAATCCCCGAAACCTGCGCACAGTGCCACAGCACCATTTACGATCAATACAAAACAAGCATTCATGGTAACGCATTGACAGAGGAAGGCAACACCGATGTGCCAACCTGTATTGATTGTCATGGCGTGCATAACATTCAAGACCCCACCACTGTTACGTTCCGAAACAGCACCCCCTTCCTGTGTGCCAACTGCCACACTGATGCCAAGATCATGGATCAATATGGCATCTCTACGAACGTGCTTAATTCCTATGTGGCAGATTTCCACGGCACCACCGTCAAACTCTTCGAAGAGGAATTCCCCGGCCAGCCCACCAACAAACCCGTCTGCACCGACTGCCACGGTGTACATAACATCTCGAAAGTGGACGATCCTGATACTGGCATCGCCCTGAAAGACAATCTTCTTGAAAAATGCCAGCGCTGTCATCCAGATGCCACCTCAAACTTCCCCGATGCCTGGATGAGCCATTATGAACCCAGCCCGGAGAATTTCCCGCTTGTTTACTACGTCAACCTTTTCTATAAATTCTTCATTCCCGCCGTATTGGGAGGAATGATCCTCTTCATCATTACAGATATTTACCGACGTATCATAAATCGTGTCAAAGGAGTCAAGCACTCATGAGCCAATCCTCTGCCAATCTCTACATGCGCTTCCCTGTTGCGCGCCGAATCGAACACTGGGTGATGATGCTTTCATTCACCACCCTAGGACTCACAGGGCTCGCTCAAAAGTTTTCCGACCATCCAGTAGCCATTTCGATCCTGAAGGCACTTGGCGGCATCGAAAGCCTTCGCACCATCCACCACATCGCCGCCATTGTGATGATGTTTGGAACTGCCTGGCACATCCTCGTCATGGGATATAGTGTTTTTGTGTTGCGAGACCAGATGTCCATGCTCCCCTCCATTCAAGATGCCAAGGATGGAATTCAAGCGCTGCTTTATAACATTGGCATCGCCAAAACCTATCCGCAAATGGGTCGCTACACATTCGAAGAAAAAATGGAATATTGGGCCTTTGTATGGGGTGCGGCAGTTATGGGCATCACAGGATTCCTGATGTGGAATCCGATCACAGCCACTCAATATCTTCCCGGTCAATTCGTGCCTGCTGCAAAAGCCGCACACGGCGGCGAAGCAGTCCTTGCGGTATTGGCCATCATCATCTGGCACATGTATGGTGTCCATATCAAGCGTTTCAACAAGGCCATGTTCACCGGAACCCAAACCGAAGCAGAGATGCTTCATGAACACCCGCTTGAACTTGCCGACATGAAAGCTGGCATCGCTGATAGACGTCCTGATGATGCGACTCTACGCAAACGCAAGATGATCTACTACCCGATCGCTGCCATCGTGACACTGGGAATGCTCGCTGGAATCTTTGGCTTTATCAACTCCGAAGAAACTGCACTTACCACCATCACTCCGCTGACAGAGTCTGAAATATACTCGCCGCAACAAACACCTCAACCGTAATCAGATGGACCCTGCAGCTTTTATTAAAGGTCTGCAGGGTCTGAATTTTTGGAGGAACAATGAAATTGCGCCAAAGGATTGCAAAATTTTTTCATCCCGACCCGGGCTCACCTTTCTGGGTGCTCGTTCTCCCCTATGCTGTTTTGATCCTGCTATTTATCGGGGTCACGTTTGGCGGCATTCACACCTGGGAATACACCAACTCGCCTGAGTTCTGTGGCACAGCCTGCCACACCATGCCGCCGCAAGATACAGTTTACAAAGAATCACCACATGCAAACGTTACCTGTGAGGAATGCCATATCGGCCGCGCATCCTTCCTTGACCAGGCCATGCGCAAAACTCAGGGTATCAAAGAAACCTATTATGAGGTGTTCAAACTTTATGAATACCCCATCCGCGCCAAGGCTTTGCGCCCCTCTCTCGATACCTGCGAGAAATGCCATCGCCCTGAAACCTTCTCCGATGACAGCCTGCGTAAAATTGATCACTTCGCCAGTGACCGTGAAAATACTGCTTCAAGCGTGTACCTGATCATGAAGACTGGCGGCGGTGATGCCCGTGAGGGAAATGCCCGTGGAATTCATTGGCATATCACCAGCAAGGTTCTGTATTACTCCGATGATGAGCTAAGCCAGACCATTCCATATGTACGTGTGTATAACGAAGATGGCACCTTCACTGAATACACTGACATCGAATCAGGTTTTGACCCAACCACCATTGATGAGAGCCAACTCAAGCAAATGGATTGCGTGACCTGTCATAATCGTGTCACCCACAATTTCAAGGAACCCTCCAAATCTGTGGATGAATCAATGTCCAGCGGTTTGATCGACCCGTCCATTCCCTTCATCCGCCAGAAGGCGGTTGAAGCACTCTCCACAGAATACGCCACACGAGATGAGGCAATGAAAGCCATTGCTGGCATTGAAGACGAATACAAACGCAATCTATTCGATGTGTACAGCCAGAATGGCGAAAAGATTCAACAAGCCATTGTTGAAATTCAAGCCATTTATGACCGCACCGTCTTCCATGACCAAAAGATCGACTGGAAAACCTACCCAAACAACCTCGGCCATATTGATGCACCGGGCTGTTTCCGCTGCCACGATGGCAAGCATCTGAATGCGGAAAATGAGGCTGTACGCCTTGAATGTAATGTATGCCATGCCGTTCCAGTGACCGCCAATGCCGATGACTTTGTCACCCGCATTGAAATCAGCCGTGGACCAGAGCCCGAAACCCACCTCAACCCGAACTGGATCAGCATGCATAACCAGACTCTTGGCCCGTCATGCACAAACTGCCACAACACAAAAGACCCGGGCGGCACAAGCAACACATCATTCTGTTCCAACAGCGCCTGCCATGGGAATGTGTTCACGTATGCCGGTTTCGATGCACCCGCCCTGCGTGAAATCATTCAGAGCCAATTGCCCCCGCCAGAACCCGCATTGGAAGTACCTGCGCTGACCGGCGACCCGACTTATGAAAATTACATTGGGGCGTTGTTCACCGTCAAATGTACGGGATGCCATACTGAAGGTGATGCAGCTCCTGAAGGATTGGACCTTTCCACGTATGCCGCCATTATGAAGGGCAGTGAGAATGGCCCCGTAATCATTGCCGGTGACTCTACAAACAGCCTGCTTGTTCAGATCCAATCGGCTGATCACTTTGCAAATTTCACCCTCGATGAACTCAATAACGTTATCAACTGGATCATTGCAGGTGCTCCCGAAAATTAAGATAGATGAGATGAAACCATAAAAAGAGTCGCCCAAATGGGCGACTCTTTTTAATTTTACGCTTTGGAAATGCCTAGGCTTTTACGGCGTCATCTGCCATGGCGTGGACAGTTTCATACTCTTCACTGGTCAGGCGGTGATCCACCACCCGCAGGTATTTCA
>DAOQPR010000280.1:0-4278 GCA_035333265.1 Anaerolineales bacterium | reverse complement strand
GGCTGCGAAGTCTACGAGATCCGCGGCGAAATGAACCCCGGCTTTGGCGGCATTCACCCCGAGCCCATTGCTAAGAACCTGGGCGCATTATCCAGCGCGGTCAGTTCGGGCCTGGGTAATTTTGGCGTGGTCACCGATGGCGATGCCGACCGCATCGGCGCGATGGACGAGCGTGGCAACTTCGTCGACCCGCACAAAATCATGGCGCTTTCATTGAAATATCTTGTCGAAAAACGCGGCATGAGCGGCGCGGTCGTCCGCACCGTGTCCACCACCCGCATGTTGGACAGACTCGCCAAACGTTACGGCGTCAAAATTTACGAAACGCCAGTTGGCTTCAATCACATTGCCGATATCATGATGAACGAGGATGTTCTCATCGGCGGCGAGGAATCTGGCGGCATCTCTTTCAAAGGGCATATTCCCGAAGGCGACGGCCCCATCATGGGCCTGCTCATCGTTGAAATGCTCGCTGCCTCCGGCAAGTCACTTGGCGAGATGGTGGACGAACTCCTTGCCGATGTCGGCCCCGCCTTCTACGAACGTGTCGACCTGCGCCTGAGCCGCCCCGTTGCCAAAGCCGAAATGACCGAGTTCCTTACCAAGAAGGCCCCGGCTGAAATTGGTGGAGAAAAGGTCGCCGAAATCAGCCAGCGCGACGGCGTAAAATACATCATGGGCGATGACTCATGGTTGTTGATTCGCCCATCCGGCACCGAACCCGTCCTGCGCGTATACGCCGAAGGCCGCACCCAGGAAATGGTCAAGTCCCTGCTTGGCTATGGAAAGACCGTAGCGGAGAATGTAGTGTAGAAAGATGTCCCTCCGGGCAACTGAACGGTTGTACCTACAAGATGACCATTGCTTCGAAACCGGGGCAATGGTCATTGCGATTCAGGACAATCGCCTCGCCCTCGACCGAACCTGCTTCTACCCCGGCGGTGGCGGGCAGCCAGCCGACAATGGATCCGCCGCTCTTCCAAACAATACCGTCATCGAAATCGAATCAGCGTATGCAGACGATGACCAGATCATCTGGCATGTATGTAAATCCAAACTGGAGGCAGGCTGGCTTGGTCAAACCATCCTGCTGCGGGTCAATCAAAAAAGAAGAGAAGCCCTTGCCCGGTATCACACCGTTCTGCATGTGTTGAACACCATCACCCTGCGGGATTATCAAGGCTGGATCACAGGCGTGCAGATCGGTGAAGACTATTCACGCATCGACTTCAACCTGGAAAATTTCTCTCCTGCCCTCGTCGTTGAACTGGAAGCAAAGGTCAACGAGATCCTTAATGCACAGCATTTGATCCATTCATACTATATTTCTGAAGAAGAATTTCACAGTCGCAAAGACCTTTTGCGCACCCTGGATGTCAGACCGCCTGTGATAAATGGCAAAGTCCGTGTCGTGGAAATCCAGGGCTTCGATGCCCAGGCCTGCGGCGGCACGCATGTAAACTCTACGCAGGCTGTTGGCCGCTTCAGTATTTTTCGCACCGATAACAAAGGCAAGAAGAATAAACGTCTGTATGTAAAACTGGAATGGGAGTAAAAAAAAAAAGTCACCCGCGCAGATGATGCGCGGGTGATTTTCATTTGAACAAGTAAGTTTATCTAACCGGGGCGGTGCGCAGCCTTCGCGCCAGGAGGATGACGATAATAAACGCCAATGCCATAACGACAAGACCGGGAACTCCTACATCTTCTACAAGGCCGGTCTGCGGCAACCCAGTGGAAGTGGGCACAATGGTCAATTGGGCAGAGGCTGCCTGGGTCAGGGCGGCGCCAACGGTAGCCGTGGCAGCTGCCTGTGTTCCAGGAGCGGGCGTTCCAGCTCCGGCAATGGCATTACCTGTCGGTGTACCTTCCAAGGCTGGGATGTTGGTCGCTGTAGCTTGGGCCACAACAGCTGTCGGCGTGGGGGGAAGCGTATTGGTCGGCTGGGCGGCATTCGCTTCGAAGGTGGAGGTCAGAGCCTGTTGAACGAAGAGATTGGCGGCTTCCGCTGTTTGTGTTACAGCTGCTGCCTGTGCCTGATTGGTGGCATTGGCATTTCGAGTGTAAAGGAAGACAGCAACCAGACAGGCAATCGAAATCAAAATGATGCCGCCCAGGATACCGGCTGCAATCAAAAAGGTGCGGTTATTATTCGATTCTTCGGGCAGTTGAGATTCTTCAACATTATCAAAATTAGGATCTTCAAAGGACATGGAGCACTCTCCTGATTATTGTATGACCTGCAGACGGCCATTCCACTGTTTCAAAATATTATCCCACAACTTCCATGTTTATGAGAGGTGCGGTAATGGTCTCGCCATTTTCCAATTTGACATCAGCAGCTGGCGCTCGCAATCCGCTGGGCAGGACGGTCAGACCGGGCTTCATGGCCAGGATGGACCCGATCATGCCCATTGCCGGTGGACGGCGCATTCGCACTTGCAGGCCGGGTGCAAATGTTTCCACCTCATGAGACAATGGCGGCTCGGATGTGATGGGAAGCGGAATGATCACTTCGGGTCGGGCGCCGGTATAGCGGTCATAAACCTCTGCATTGATGGTGACATCGCGCTTTGCGTTTGTGGTAAGCAGTTTATATGCGGCCGAGTTCATGGGCAGTGTGCCCATACCCTCCGTCAAAATGATTGGGAAGCGCATTTCACGCGCTTTTTGGATCAAGGATGGATGCAGGCTGGAAGCGATCAGGCCGCGTGCTGGTAGATCTGCCACAGCTTGCAAAGTATCCATGTCTTTGACAATACCGCCAAGGATGATCGAACCACGCAGGCTGACATCCAGCCGGTTTGGGGTGAGGACTGTATCTGGTGTTTCCAGCATATTGACCAGTGACCCTGAATCGGCCCGGCCATTCCCCCAGACACCCTGTACCAAAGCGCCCGAAGCCTGGATCACTACACCACGGCCTGGAAGGATCTGTGTGACGATGCCGGGAATTCCGGCACGCAATTCGATCTTTGCGTCACCGACCTCCATTAACACCTGCCCGCCACCAGCAGCAACTACACGACCATCCCGAGGAGCACGGACTTTGCGCGGGAACATACCGCGTCCTACTGCGATCTCAGCAGATGCGGAAATCTGATCGTCGACTTTGCACTTGATGAGTCTATCTGCTGCGGCAGGGGAAAGCCCAAGTTGGCGGGAGACATCGATCAACACATGTTCACGCGCCCAATGCGCTTCAGCCACCACATCGCCTGCCGTTACCTTTTGCTGAAGGCGTGCAGTCACATTGCCGGAAACTGGCAGCGTTCGTTCGCGGATGATGGTGGTGTAGCCGATCACGTGATGTACGGGTGCAAGCATGAGTTATCCGCCTCCGAGTGTCCAATTCCATTTTTTGATAAGTTCGCGTCTGCGCACCGGATCGGTTGGCAGGTCGAGCGGGCGACCACGGCCATCGAAGACGATGCCCAACGCACCGCCGCTGACCTGGATCTCTTTGCCGCGGCCAGGGCCAAAACCAATATCAGCTCCTTTGGAGACTTGAATGGCAAGTTTACCGGTCTCTCCAATGGCAAGCGGCAGGGTCTCAAGGCTTCCATATTTCAGGTCGATCTGGGCTTCTACACCGCTTTCATAGGTTAGTTTTGCGCGCAGGATGGATGCGCCATATTTGGCGGAGACCACCGGCGAGACGACAGTGGCCGCACTGAGGAAGGCTCCGGATTCGAGAACTTGTACCGGCAGGATGTTGTTCTGTGATGCAGCCACGCCCAATAATGGGAGTAAATTATTTTGATCGAGGATAATCGTGGAAATGCCCACGGGTTGCACCGCGTCAAGGAGCAGGAGCAGGCCCATGCCGGGGCGTGAGGCGTCGCTTAAGTATCCGCCTCCGGCAATGATGGGGTCGAACAGCGGTGTTAGATTCGATTTGAGCCCAATGGCATCCTTCGGAAAATCACGACGGGCTGCTTGCATTGCCAGATATAGGGCTTGTTTGGCTACAGATTGTGCTACGACAAGGTCTTCTTTTGTAGCTGGGATCGTGGCTGGATATAGGGCTTTTTGATGAAGATAATCGAGGATACTGCTGGGGGGAATATCAAGCGATGACCAACGCAAAATGTCGTCAACTGTGCAGTAGTTCAACAGCCCGGTCAGGTGTTCGCCGACACCAAATTGCGGGTAAACCTTGAGCACGGATTTGTTTTTGAACCCGGCAGCAAACACAGCCGAGGAAGCTCCCAGATCCACACTGAGAATGGCACCTCGTTGAGATCCATAGACGCTTGAAAGGAACCTCACCATGCG
>DAOQPR010000279.1:0-4280 GCA_035333265.1 Anaerolineales bacterium | reverse complement strand
GGTTTTCAAGATGTTTGGGCTGGCAAAGCCAAGATCAAACTTGGGGAAGGCATCGCCGGGAAAGCCATTATTTCAGGCGAGACAATTAATGTTAAGGATGTTCAAACCGATAAACGCTTCCTCAACTTCGGTGTTCCGGTTCAATTCCGTTCATTGATGGTCACCCCTATCATTAGCGGCGAAAAGACTCTGGGCTCCATTAGTGTGCAAAGCAAAAAACCCAATGCCTTCGCAGAAAACGAGACCAACCTATTACACGCCCTGGGTACAAACGCCGCCATTGCCATCGAAAACGCGCACCTGTTGGAAAGCACCCAACAAGCCCTGCGTGAAACCAACGCCCTTTACCGGATCAGCCGCGGCCTGCTGGCCCTCAACGCAGAGGAATTGCTTGACGATGCCGTTGAACTTCTGGAGAAGAACTTTGGCTACCACCTGGTTCAAGTCTATCTGATCGACCATAAAACAGGCGATTTTGTTCTAAAAGCAGGCAGCGGCGAAACAGGCAAAAAGCTAAAAGAAATGGACAGCCGATTAAGAGTCGGCTCAGGGATCATTGGGCATGTGGCTGAAACGCGAAAACCGTTCTTTACCAACGATGTCGATCAGGTTATCTTCCACATCAAAAACCCATTGAAACCGGAAATAAAGTCTGAAATGGCATTACCCATCAAAATTGGCAATCAACTTTTAGGTGTCCTGGATATTCAACAATCCGAATCCACGAATTTCACTTCTCGCGATCTTCAATTGGTTGAGATCGTTGCCGACCAGCTGGCAGCCTCCCTGCAAAAGGCTGAATTGTATGAAACCCTGCAAAAATCGCTGGAACAAGAAAAGACCATGCGAAACCAATTGGTGCAAAATGAGCGCCTTGCCATTATGGGACGCCTGCTTGCCTCTGTATCGCATGAATTGAACAACCCGCTTCAAGCCATTCAAAACGCTCTTTTTCTGCTGCGTGAGGAAAAAGGCCTCTCCTCCCAGGGATTAAATGATCTAGAGATCGTTCTGGCCGAATCCGAACGCATGGCAGGCATGATCGACAGACTGCGTACCACATACCGCCCCACCCAGTTCGAAGATTTTCAGCCAACCCAACTCAACAGCATCATCGAAGATGTTTATGCATTGATCGCCACCCATTTACGCAAAAACGAGGTTATCTTCGAATATCATCCCGATCAAGAACTTCCCATCATCAATGCCCTGCCGGACCAGGTACGACAGGTGACATTGAATCTTTTAATGAATGCCGTGGAGGCCATGCCAATTGGCGGCAAACTTTCCGTTTACACAAGATATCAATACGATACCCGCGAAGTCTTGTTATCCGTTTCCGATACAGGCAGCGGAATTCCCGAATCCCTGCTTCCTCTTATCTTCGACCCATTCATCACAAGCAAACGTAAAGGCACTGGCATTGGTCTCACGATCACCCATGATATTGTGCTGAAGCATCGCGGCCGTATTAAAGCTGAGAATAATTACAACCAGGGCGCCACATTTCGAGTCTGGCTGCCTATAGATCCCATGGGGGTCAAATGAACGTTACCGGCCACATCCTTGTCATAGATGATGAAGCGGCGCTCCGCAAAACCCTTGCGCGTGTTTTACAACAGGCTGGTTTCGAAGTAACCACCGCAGAAAATGCAGAACAAGGACTGGATTTTCTCAAGACCACCCATTTTGACATGATCCTGACCGATCTGCGCATGCCAGGCATGCAAGGCCTTGAGGCGTTGAAATTAATCCATGCCAATTACCCAACCCTGCCGGTTGTGTTGTTTACCGCCCAGCCGGATGTGAACTCGGCAGTGGAAGCCCTGCGCTATGGCGCCACCGATTACTTGATGAAGCCGCTCAAACCCGAAATGATCATTGAACGTACCCGGAGCATCCTGCTCAAACAGCAGACCGAAAAACGCAAACGTGAGATCAACCAACAGATCGAATCCCTGCAAGCCGAATTGAAAAGTATCGAAGAAGGCGAAAGTACGAACCTCTCAACCCAGCCGCTCAACCCGGCCAAGGTACAGGAACGGGAACGTTTCCTCAAACGCGGGCCGATCGTACTCGACCTGCAAGCCCGTCGCATTGTTCGAGATGACCAGATCATCAACATCCCACCCACCTCTTTCGATTATCTTTTGGTGCTGGCGCGCCATTCTCCAGAGGTGGTCGATTACCAAACCCTGGTCGCTGAAGCACAAGGATTTCAAACCGACCCGCGGGAGGCGCAGGAACTCTCGAAATGGCATATTCATCAATTGCGCCAAACGATCGAGGTGGATGGACACACCCCGGCCTTTTTACTCAATGTGCGCGGAGTGGGATATCGATTCGTGGTCGATTAGTGAGATTTCCTTCGGGGTCATTTTGCTAAATGGATGGAAACCGCTTCCGGCTTCGCTGGAGGCGTTTTTTTTCCTTCCCAACTTTTCCCAACTTTTGCCTCTTCTACCTATCGTTCCAAACCAGCATCTCGGCGAAAATGTAGGGGATGAAAACCTCAGAATTTACGCAACAAGATCAAGTACGAATTCTTGTCGTCGATGATCATCCCAATACGGCGACAACCCTGGCTCGCGCCCTCGCCCAGCTTGGGCCTGCTGTGGATGTTATTTCTGCCATGAGCGGCCTGGATGCGCTGGAAAAGGTTAAGAGCAAAGGGGTGGATATTTTGTTTACCGACATGATCATGCCGGAGATGACTGGGTTGGAATTGATCGAGAAATTGCAAAATCACCCGGGCGGAAAACCTGCTTTCACGTACCTCATCACTGCATATGATGTGCCCGGTTTGAAGGTGACAGCCCAGCGATTGAAAGTTAATGAAGTGATCATCAAACCGGTGCGGCCGGAGCGCATTTGCCAGATCGCTACAAATGCGATCGACGAAATGAAGCTATCCACACAGCCTATTAAGAAAAAAGCCACGGGAAAGCGAAAATTCAAGATCCTTGTGGCAGACGATATGCCGGATAACGTCACTTTGCTGGAACGTTATTTATCGTATGAAGGGTATGACCATATCACTGCACGAGATGGTTTGGAAGCTTTGAACAAGGTTCGTGATGAATTACCAGACCTTGTTCTGCTGGATGTGAACATGCCAAACCTGGATGGTTTTTCTGTGTTGGAAGAGGTGCGTTCTGATCCCGCAATATCCCATATCCCGGTCATTATTCTAACTGCGGCAAGGCTGGATCCATCAGATGTGCAATCAGGCTTGAATCTGGGTGCAGATGATTATGTGACCAAACCTTTTGACCGACATGAGTTAATGGCACGCATCCGTACCAAACTGCGCGTAAAGGAAGCCGAGGATAATATCCGCCGCCGTAACCGCGAGCTTAATCTGCTTCCGGAAATCGGAAAACAATTGAGTGCGCGCATGGATATCAAGGAACTTGCTGATATTCTGCTTAAACGCACCGTGGAGACTTTGGGGGCTATTCAGGGTAATATGCTTGTATTGGAGGGAAATAAAGTTAAAGAGAATTACCAGGCAACCTTGATGACTTCCGGTATGCTTAATACGCTTACCCCTCCTGAAAAACTAATTCAACATATTCGTGAAATTCATCAAGGCCTTATTATTGAAGATGCCGTCAATGATCCGCTATGGCAGATCGACCCAAGCGGCGTCATCCGTTCAGCGCTTGTCATTCCGCTTTATGGACGTCATTCGCTGTTGGGAATGATCGTTCTGACCCATGAGTTGGAAAATTATTTCACCACGGAGCATTTGTTGCTGCTACAGGCGATTGCCAGTCAGGCATCCATTGCCGTTGAAAATGCCCAGTTGTATTCAGAGGTGGTGCAGGAACAAAAACGTCTGGCGACCATTCTACGGCATGCCTCGGAGGCCATCCTGCTTTTTGATGCTCAGGGAAAACTTACCCTGCTTAACCCATCTGGCGAGCAGTTATTCGTTGACTTCGATGCGCAACTCAATCAGTCATTACCTGCCGGTCATGGATATGATGCATTCATCCAGATGCTGGGCGAGGCCCATATTTCACAGATGGTACGATCCGGCGAGATCGTTTGGCCGGATCAACGCACATTTACTGCCTTTATTGCACCAATCGAGGATGGCGGGCAGGTTGCCATTTTGCATGATGTCAGTCATTTCAAAGATCTGGAGCAGGTGAAAAATGAGTTCATTGCGACAGCCTCGCATGACCTGAAGAATCCACTCACCTCCATTGGGGGATTTGCCACTCTGCTTGGCCAGGCTGGTCCGCTCAATGAATCTCAAAAGGAGTTCGTTG
>DAOQPR010000278.1:0-4284 GCA_035333265.1 Anaerolineales bacterium | reverse complement strand
TTGGAGCGCGCCCCGCGCGGAAGTAATAGACGATCCCGCCGAGGATCATGACCACACCCAACCCGCCGATAATGTAGGGCAGGGTATTGTAGAGAGAGACCCGGCCTGGCGTATTCTCATCCACAGGGGCGGCGGGTTGAACAGATTGAGCCTGCGAAACAAGAGTATTTGTGGTCTTTTCATAATCCAGGGTCAGGGCATATTGTTCGTCTGCTGCAAGCTTTACTGATTTGCCAGTGTAGAATTTTGTTCCCTGAGATGTATCCACCGAAGCATAATCCGGCTGCATGCTCACCCGGGTGACGTCCAACGGCTCCAGCATGTTTACTGAAAATGAGTCCACACTATAGCTGCTATCCCAAAGATAGGTATAAAGGCGCTGATTCCCATTGAAAGTGAGCGTGTCGTAGAATTCAAACCGATAAGAGGCTGTTTCATCGATGGTCATACTGAAGGATTGAAAATCCCCGTCAGCGGTTGGGCCTTCATAGGGCACGGTAACGAAGCCGCTGCTCTCAGAGCTGGCAGCCACGGCGATCAGATTTGCCCCCTGCGGGATGCGGAATGTCACCTTGGCGGGCAGGGAAACATTTGGGGAAAGTTGAAAATCTACAAGCACCAGCATCGAGGGCTGATCATATTCAGGCCACAACTGCACAACCACATTGGAAAGGGTAATATCGGCTTGTGCGGATGCATGATAGGGAATTGAAAAAAACACACCCAGCATCAGGATCAGGAATAGTTTGCGCATGAGCGCCTCCTAACGGTAAAGGTTTTATTTATCTTACCATGTGCCTTTTAGGGGATGACAGAAACGAAGTCATGAAGGAATGCCGATAAATGTCACCCCTTTTATGCTTAAAAAGCAGGGATGTCTCCCTGCTGAAATCATCAAATCGCGCTGACCAATTGCCAGCAGGCAAGGTTGTATGGGGTGCTCACCCCGTGCTCCTCGCCGCGGCGGGCCACGGCGCCGCAAATGGCATCGATCTCTGTTGGGGCGCCGCGCCGTACATCCTGGAACATGGATGAGAGGTTCCTGGCCGTCTTGCGAGCCACCTCTTCCACGGCATTGATGGGGTCGTTGAATGGCAGGTTAACGTTCTCCGCGGCTGCCACTTCCGCCGCCTCACGCGCCAAAGCAGACATGGCCTTACGCGCCCAGGGATGTGAAAGCAACTCCCCGTTCGGGACACGCAACAAGGCTGTCAAAGGGTTAATGGCGGCATTGATAATGAGCTTGCCCCAGATGAGCGAACGGGCATCGTCCACAATTTGCAAATTAAAATTGGATGACCGAAGAGCCGCCTCCAACGGACCGAGAGCCTGATTCTGTTCCAGGGAAATGACTCCCTCGCCGCCAACTTTGACGACCCCCGGCCCGAGCAGAGTGGCTCCAGTGGTGGTCACGCCCAGGGCCACGCGCCCAACTCCCAGGTCGCGTGCGAGCGTTTCGCGGTTGCCAAGCCCGTTTTGAAGAGTCAGCACAATTCCGTCTGGTGAAAGAATTCCCTTGAGTTTTTCCGCCACGCGTTTTGTCTGCCAGGATTTGACCAGCACAATGGCATGTTTAATATCCGACAGATCTGAGGGATTATCCGTTGCATGAACTTGAAAGGCACGCTCCCTGCCATTGACATCGGAAACACGCGCCCCATGTTGATTCAAAGCCTGCAAGCCATCCTTCCATGTGCCCAGCATGGAAACATGATGACCTGCCTCACTCAGCCGCGCCGCAAATAAAGTGGAAAGCGCACCCGTTCCAATCAATAAGATGCTTTCTTTCATTTCAATTCCTTTTGAAACGCATCCCATTCTTCATCCGACATCTCAACCGTATGTTCCTGGGCAGGGAAGCGTTTCGACTCAACATCGTCAATGTAATCTGTAAAGGCCTTGTGCATGGTTTCATGCAGGTTGGTATATTTTTTTACAAACTTGGGAGTGAAGCGGTCAAAGAGGCCAAGCAGGTCATGCGTGACCAGCACCTGACCATCGCAGCCAGTACCTGCCCCAATCCCAATGGAGGGGATGGAAATATGTTTGGAGATGACCTCAGCCAACCGCGCCGGAACCGACTCGAGTACGAGGCTGAATGCGCCTGCTTCTTCAAGCGCCTGCGCGTCTTCGAGCAGCCGTTTGGCGGCAGAGGCCGTCTTGCCTTGTGTGCGGAATCCACCTAATTGATGTACTGATTGCGGGGTAAGACCAATGTGCCCCATGACGGGAATACCCGCGCCGGTAATTGCACGAATGGCATCGGCTCGTTCACGTCCGCCTTCGAGTTTGATTGCGTCCATACCGCCCTGTTGCAGGAAGCGTCCGGCATTTCGTACCGCCTCCTCGACCGAAACCTGATACGACATGAATGGCATATCCCCTACGAGCAAAGCGGATTTTGCTCCACGTGCCACCGCGCGCGCATGATGGAGCATCTCCTCCATGGTGACGGGCAGGGTGTTTTCGTAACCCAATACCACCATCGCGAGCGAATCACCCACGAGAATGGAATCAATTCCCGCTTTATCTACGGCCATCGCGGTGGGATAGTCGTAGGCGGTGAGCATGGTGATCGGTTCGCCGCGTTCCTTTTTCTGGCGGAACGTAAGCGTGGTCACTTTTTTTCGAGGTGGCGTGCTGGCAGAAATGGTTGTCGTAGACAAGGTACCCTCCGATAAAGGTAGAGTCCGCTTTGCATGTTGATCCCCTGAATATACATGCTATTTCGGTGGATTTGAGATACGTCGTCGCGTTCACTGGGATACGTGCGACGCTTTCATTATTCCATATTTTCCTTTTTTCGCCTATAATAAATTTGTCAGAACTTTGTCTCAAAAACTATCAAGTTTCCGTAAAGGAGATCAACCCATGCGAAGGATGTTCGGCTTTTTGATCGGAATTTTGACGGGTAGTCTGGTCGGTGCCACGATTGCCCTTTTGCTTGCGCCGGAATCTGGCGAAAATTTGCGCGGCCAGTTGCGTGACCGCGGCCAGGTCTTTATGAACGACATCCGTCATTCCGCCGATGTGCGCCGCATTGAGCTGCGTCAACGGCTTGACTCGCTTCGAGCGCCACGCGAGATGTAGGTCTTTGTACTATGAGATAAAACTTCCGGGAGATCACGCCCGGAAGTTTTGATTTAACTCGATACTTATATTGTAGGTAGTCTTAGGGGGTTCCATACAACTGAACCTGTCCGCCAAAAAAATCCCGCGTACGGATCAATAAAGCGTTAATGTGAGCAAAATGGATTTTGCGCACATTTTGAGGATTTCCTTAATGACCATTCGTTTCATTTAGACCAGAATAACTCCTTCCGAACGTATTCATCCAGGGCAATACTTAATCCGATCATGACTTGCACCTCTTCGAATTAACTATAGAGCAAATC
The DNA here is from genome assembly GCA_035333265.1 of Anaerolineales bacterium. GTDB lineage: Bacteria > Chloroflexota > Anaerolineae > Anaerolineales > Villigracilaceae > Villigracilis. Next base: position 889 of record DAOQPR010000278.1, on the reverse strand, counting down.
GGGCCTAAATTCAATTGTCTTATGTCCTCAAAACGTGGGGTTGAACTGGGTAATTTCTACTTTCTGGCTTGAACGACTTCCTTTTACCTAAGGTAAAACTGGGAGTGGCGAACTGAGTGAGTTAAAATTGAGTGTATGAAATGTCCGAACTGTGAAAAAGCCACGAAACAACATAAGATTGGATTTACAAAAGCAGGTAGCCAACGGTATCGCTGTTACTTTTGTAAATCCAGTTATACACCCACGAAAAAAACTCAAGGATACAGCAAAGCCTTTCGACAAAAAGCAATCAAGATGTATGTTGACGGAGCGGGTTTGAGGCGAACAGGCCGCCAAGTAGGTGTTCATCATCAAACTGTTTCAAACTGGGCAAAAGAGCAAGCTGAACAATTGCCCGAAATGCCTGTACCCGCCGAAGTCAAAGCTGCTGAATTTGATGAGATCTTCACATTTATCGGAGATAAAAAAACCGTATCTATCTCATTACACTTGTAGATCGAGAAACACGATGCTTTCTGGGCTGGAAAGTGGCTTGGGAGCGTTCCCAAGAACTGATGCAAGCTATTGTTGATCATGCCCCCAAGGCAACGTGGTATTACAGTGATGCTTTCGATGTGTATGCTTCATTATGGTATCACTGGGGTCGTTATGCCGTGTCAGAGGGCAAGACCGATACCTATTCGGTCGAAGGTAATAATGCTGAACTCAGGCATTATCTGGCGCGGCTGGCTCGTTCTTCGCGATGTTTTTCACGTTGTCCCTATGCTTTGTCTTGTGCTGTTCGTTTATTTGTCTTTTATTTCAACCAGCGCCAATTGCAAAAGCATCGCTTCCCGAAATACTCTTTTCATCTCACCGATTTTGTTCACTCACCTCTTTAGCCACTCCC
>DAOQPR010000277.1:0-4293 GCA_035333265.1 Anaerolineales bacterium | reverse complement strand
ACCCCTTTCTTCACTCCGCCTGAAGTATCCAATGAAATGTTGTCGTTGTATATGTATCGCCATGCACTTTCGAACACGGTCAAGCCGGTGCAGGGTCCGGGGATTCAATTCGGGCATGAGGTGCGTTTCGCCGTGGAAATGGCGGCAGTGGTCGGCACCAAACCGCAGGAACTTACACTTTCGCTTTCGCCGGTCAGCCCATTAACTATGCATGATATTGCCGCCGAAGCGATCATGGAAATGGCAAAGTACGGTGTCATCCACGCCAATTTGCCCTGCCCGACTGGTGGCGCCACCTCACCGATGACCATTACTGGCAGTATTGTTCAGCAAAGCGCAGAATCGCTGGCTCCTTTGGTTCTGGCACAACTCATCAACCCAGGTTGCGGTGTGGTCTATTGCGGCAGATTGGGGATGCTGGAACCGCGCACCGGGCTGATCTGGGGTGGTGTGGAACTGGGTCTTTCTTCTGCCGCCACGGTTCAACTCGGACATTATTACGGGTTCAGTGTCAACGTGTATGGGTTCTCGACCAATGCACATACCCTTGACGCGCAAAATGCCTTCGAACGCGGACTCAATGCCACCATCCCTGCCCTCGCCGGAGCAGACGAACTCTCAGGCATCGGCGAAATGGAAGCAGGTGTGATGGGCTCCTTTGCCCAAATGGTGTTGGATAATGAATTGGTCGGCAGTGTGCAGCGTCTGCGCAAAGGACTCTCCGCAGATGCCGAACATATTGCCGTGAATATCATTCTGGATGTGATGAACGGTACGCGCAACTTCCTTGGACAAAAGCATACAATGAAACATCTGCGCGGCGGCGAGATGGCTCTGACCAAATTTGCAGAGCGCAATTCATGGGACACCTGGGATGAAAAATTGGGCCGCAAACAGATGGCAGACCATGCCATTGAAGAATCGGAGCGGATTTTACGCGAACATGTCGTTCCGCCTTTGGACTCGGCGCAGGAGGCAGAATTGGATAAAATCCTTGCAGCCGCAGAACGAGAAACGGCGAAGAAGAAGTAGTTGATAAATTAGTAAATTGGTAGAACGGTAATTTCGTAATTTTGGTCTGACAAAAGACTTACATCAGGAGAGAATGAAATGCTTAAACAAGCAAATGCAATTTCAGAAGAATTGATCGAATGGCGGCGCGACTTTCATATGCACCCTGAGATCGCATTCGATCTTCACCGCACAGCGGGAATCGTGGCAGATGAATTGGAAAAGATGGGCTATCGGGTCAAGCGTGGAGTGGGCAAGACCGGCGTCGTGGCGGAAATTGGCGAAGGCGGCAAGGTCGTCGCCATCCGTGCAGATATGGATGCATTGCCCATCTTCGAACAGAACGAGACCGATTACATATCCCAGAATGAAGGCAAGATGCATGCCTGTGGGCACGACTCACACACTGCCATGGCGCTCGGTGCAGCGCAGATCCTCGCCAAAGAGACGCTGCCGGGGCGTGTGCGCTTCATCTTCCAACCCTGTGAAGAAACAGCGGATGAAGAAGGCAAGAGCGGCGCGCAACGCATGTTTGAAGAAGGTGCAGTGGACGGCGTGGATTGGGTGATCGCCCAGCACGTTGACCCAACCAGCCCGGTTGGGACCATCGCCATAAATGAGGGCCCGAGCGGTGGCGGCGTGGTTTCATGGAAGGCGGTCATTCACGGAAAAGGCGGACATGGCGCATATCCCCACAAATCAAATGATCCGTTCATGTTGCTGGCGCATGTCATTATGGGCATCAATTCCATCATTTCGCGCAGGCTGGAGCCATTCGAACCGGCAGTCATCAGCATTGGTGCAGTCAATGGCGGTTTTGCCGAAAACGTCATCCCTGATAAGGTCGAAATGATCGGCACCATTCGTTTCACTTCCCTGGAGATCGAAAAACAAATCCGCGAAGAGATGAAGCGCGTCTTCGAGATCGTCAAAACGCTTGGCGGCGATTATGAATTGAGTTTCCTCTTTGGAGGTTTACCAACCATCAATGACAAACAGGTGGCAGAAATGATCGCCCAGGTTGGTCATGACCTGCTCGGCGATGGGAATGTTCATCCGCTGGCAAAAACGCTGGGCGCAGAGGATTTCCCACAACTTTTGCAAAACGCACCGGGCGCAATGTACACATTGGGCACAATGATCGAAGGCCGCCCCTTGTATGAATTACATCATCCCAAATTTGATCTGGACGAACGCGCGCTTCCAATTGGAACCGCAGTATTGGCAGAAACAGCGTTGAGGTTTTTGAAGAAATAACCTCATCCTTGCGAGCCGCTGTTCCTGCAGCGAAGCAATCTCAGGCATAAATTAGGAGATTGCTTACCCATTCGGGTACGATGTCGGGCAGGAGAGCGCCCCCTCGCAATGACGGGAAAAAATTTTTTCGGAGGGCACCCATGCATACCATTCTGAAGTCAGAGAAAAAAGAAGTCGTCATTGGTTTTGATAAGCCATTCGTTATTATTGGCGAAAAACTAAACCCGACCGGCATCAAAAAACTCGGCCAGGCATTGGTCGAACGCAACATGGATTACGTCAAGCATCTTGCCAGGCGTCAGGTCGATTGGGGCGCAGATGTGTTGGACGTGAATGTGGGGCATCCACAGATCGAAGAGGCCGAGGTTATGCCATTGGTGGTCGAGGCGGTGCAATCCGTTGTCGATGTGCCGCTGTGTATTGACTCAAATGAACCAAAGATCCTCGAAGCCGGGTTGAACGCCATCAAGGGCGGCAAGCCCTTGGTCAACTCCGTCAACGGCGAGGAAAAGCAGCTTAGCACGGTACTGCCCATCGTCAAGGCAAGAGGCGCGGCAGTCATCGGCTTGACCATTGCGGATGAGGGAATTCCACCCACAGCCGAGGGACGTCTGGCCGCCGCGGCCAAGATCATCGAACGTGCAGGCAAGATCGGCATTCCGGTCGAAGATATCATCATCGATCCGCTGGTGATGACGGTCGGCCATAACAGCCTGGCAGCGACCGTCACGCTCAAAGCCATCGAACTGATCAAAAATGAATTTGGCGTGAACATCAGCCTCGGCGCGAGCAATGTTTCCTTTGGCCTTCCAGATCGTCATTCCGTCAATGCCGCCATGCTTTCGATTGCCATGCTCACCGGCGCGACCACATCCATCACCGATCCGATCAAACTTGGGAGCACCATTCGCGCAACAGACCTGCTGATGGGACGCGATTCCAATTCAATGCGTTACCTCAAATACTTCCGCGCGACGGAAAAATTACGCGAGGCCGAAGCAGCCAAATGAACCCGCTTGAAGGCATTCTCAAACATCAACGAATCGCGGTTATCGATGGCGCAATGGCGACCGAACTCGAAGCACGCGGCTGTGACCTCAACGATGCGCTTTGGTCGGCGCGGGTGTTGCTTGAGCAGCCCGAACTCATCCGCGCTGTGCATCTCGATTACTTCAACAACGGCGCAGATATTGCCATCACGGCCAGTTATCAAGCCACGCTCGAAGGCTTTGCAAAACGCGGATTAAGCCGTGAACAATCCATCGAGCTGATGAAAAAATCCGTGCAACTTGCCAAAGATGCCCGCGATGAATTTTGGTCAAAAGAAGAGAATCGCAATACGCGCGTCTGGCCGTTGATCGCTGGTTCGGTCGGGCCGTATGGCGCCTATCTCGCAGATGGCTCGGAATATCGCGGCGACTATCATTTGACCGAAGAAGAATTGATCGCCTTTCATCGTCCGCGGATCGAAGCCCTCATCGCCTCCGGCGCGGACCTGTTGGCCTGCGAGACCATCCCATGCGGAATCGAAGCCCGGGCTTTGATTCGCCTGCTCGCCGAATTCCCGCAGACATTTGCATGGTTCACCTTCACCGCGAAGGATGGAGAACACATCAGCAATGGTGAAAAAATCGCAGCTGTCGCCGCCTTTCTCGACAAACAGCCGCAAGCCGCTGCAATTGGCATCAATTGCACATCACCGTTGTATATCCCTTCGCTGATCCGTGAGATCAAAAAGAACACGAGCAAGCCCATCATCGTCTACCCCAACTCCGGCGAAGTCTACGACCCAACAACCAACACCTGGCATGGCGAAACCTCCTGCGATTCGTTCGGCTTGCAATCCAAAGAGTGGTTCGAAGCAGGTGCCACCCTCATCGGCGGATGCTGCCGCACCACACCGGGTCACATCCGCGAAGTGAGCCATTGGTCAAGAAAATAATTTCGTTAAATTTAAGAATTCAACCATACATGACTCACCCCGAACTTAAGGAAGGGAGGGAGTGAGGGCGAACATCAAGCCAG
>DAOQPR010000276.1:0-4298 GCA_035333265.1 Anaerolineales bacterium | reverse complement strand
TCCTATTTTATCATTGCCATTCAATATCCCATGTTTGACTTTCAGAAACTCCACAAGTCTAAAACTTCAGGATTTTATATAGGAAGTTAATAAAACAAAACAAGCCACCCATTTGGATGGCTTGTTTTGAAACTATACCCAGGAATGTCTTGCGCTTTTTAAGTAGAAAGATAGCGCAGTGTGTGACTGTGGGCATTACATAAAGGCTGTATTTATGGCAGGCTGAAAGCCTTTACCAGGAAAACAGCCATTTCTCCACGTGTAACCGAGTTTTCCGGGCAATATAAGCCAGTGCCACATCCACCGGTGATGCCTTCAGCGGCCAGTTGCTTGATCCAGGCGGCAGCCCAGTAATCAATGGCTACATCTGTAAAGCCGGTATCAGCTCCCACTGCTGGTGGAGTATAAGCAGCGCCATGTGTGGCCTTGAGCAGGAAGACTGCCATCTGCGCACGAGTGACAGCGCCTTCTGGACAATAGTACCCGACCAGACACCCATAGGTAACGCCATCCGTCTTCAGCGCTTCAATCCAATCTTCTGCCCAATGGCCAGCAGTATCGTTGAAAGATGGAGCTACATCGGTTGGAACAAAGCCTGCGCCATGAATGCCTTTTTCCAGGAAGACAGCCATTTGGCCGCGGGTGACTGAAGAATCAGGGCAATATAAACCTGAACCACAACCGCTTGTGATTCCGCTTGCATAAAGCCTTTCGATATATGTCGTAGCCCAATGGGTCTCTGTATCGGAGAAGGAAGAACAATTCCCATAATCAAAAGAAATTGTCGAAGAGGCGCTTCCCACCCTGCAGATGCTTAATCCGCCGGAAGAACCATCGGCAAGGAACGGGCGTGGATCTGTCCCATCGTTAATAGCAGTTCGGCCTACATCGCTGCTAAAGTGCGCATTGTAAATATCTCCATCGGTGGCGGTGGTTCCTCCGGGTCTGTAAACGTAGAGTTCATCTATCGGGCCAACGCCGTTCCCCATTCCATCTGCGGCTGTGTTTATGCGATAGACGATCATTCCACTGCCGGGAACCATTGCTTCAAAGTTGCTGCTAGACCGGTCACGGTATTCCACTATGAAAAATTCGGTATTTGAATTTGGAGATGCGATCTTATAGCATTGCCCGCTGGATGAGGTCATGGGATTCAAGGTGTACGTACCAGGACTGGTAATCAGAGGAATACTACTAAGCCAATTTGCATATCTGAACTTAATATAACAAGTCATGTGTTGGGGGGTGCCCCATCCGGCGCTCATCAAATCCCAGGACAAGCTGGGGTTGATATTACTAGTGTAGTAGTGGTAAAGGTCAGGTGCGCCGATCAGTAAATGCCCTAATTCATGAGAGACCACACCATTTTGAACGGTATCTCCAAAGACCATCATGTAACGATCCACGGTTTTGCCGCTAATGGTTGCATTATATGTAAAGAGATTCCACTGATGTGGCCATAGCAGGTCACCCCAGCCATCTTCCTGCCCGTTTATTATGAAGGTGATGCAGTCCACATATCCATTATTATCACTATCAATTGTGGCTCCATCAGGGAATTGACCAAGTCCGTCTACGTAATTGATGGCGTCGCGGAATAGTGCATGTTCACGAGCGGCTTGATCTTGGTCTGTATATCCGCCAGGGTTTGTTACAGCGTTATAAGGCTGATAGTAGCTTCGCGGATGTGAGTCTTGAAAGGAAACGACAGTGGCACCCGGGGTTGGGAAATAACTTGTGTTAATTGTGAGTGCATTGTATGAATTTTCCCGGTAGAAATTAATGAGCGAATTGGCGCCGGGAGTTGTGTCATTGAATATTGCGTTGTATTTTGAAACAGGGTCAGTAAATTCGGCTGCATCAGAAAAACGAACAAACACTACAATGTTGGTTACAGTGCCACTGGATGTAGAGGCCTGCACCTTGTCGGTTGCCTGTTTTTCCTGATATTTCTTTTGCCGCATCTCTGCCATTTTATTGTAGGAGATGTTTAGATTTGGGGTTAATCCAACAGAGGCGGGGTCAACCCGGTTAACAATATACTGGGTTGGAACGAGTTGATCGTTCTCGACATTGGCATAGACGAAATACCCGGTTGTAGGATCCTGGACAATCGTATAACCCTGGGCATCATGTACCCAGTGATAGAATTCATCGCCTGTCGCGAACAGGTGGAGGATTTCTCCATCCGGTTGCTCAAGGGTGACCGGGAGATTAACAATGGGGGCTGCGCTTGCAGTCTTTGTGCTTACTGAGGAGAGTATCGCTGCAGCTGCCAGGAAAAGCCCCGCCAGCAAGATTCTAAAACTCTTATTCATGGAGTTTCCTTTCAGAAAATAATACGGAATGTTGAATGATTTTTGCTGTTTCTGAACTTTATATAGAGACTGGTTATTATCTTCCCTGGGTACGAGCCCTTTCTCTACAATATGAATTGGCACTTAATGAATTGCTGATATGTCGACTGTAACATATATATTTTTTTATAACCCTCTGAAGACAAGATGAAAAGTATGTGTAAGGATAAGCATCCAAGAAGCAAGTCGGCCGACTTGCTTCTTGGATGCTGTAACTCTAAGGGGATAAGAATTGATTACGGCAGGTTGAATGTTTTCACAAGGAAAACAGCCATCTCTGCGCGTGTCACAGAATTTTCAGGACAATAGATGCCAGCAGCACAGCCGCCTGTGATGCCTTCAGCTGCCAATTGCTTGATCCAAGCTGCGGCCCAGTGATCGATAGCGACATCGGTGAAACCGGTGCTTGCTCCAACTGCGGGGGGGATGTAAGCAGCACCATGTTTCGATTTGAGAAGGAAGACAGCCATTTGGGCACGAGTGACGGCGCTGAGAGGGCAGTAATATCCAGTTAGACAACCATAGGTGACGCCATCATCTTTGAGAGCTTCGATCCAATCTTCTGCAAAATTTCCTGCTGTATCCAAAAAAGTAGGAGACACATTCGTTGGGACGAACCCAGATCCGTGGATGCCTCTTTCCAGGAATACGGCCATTTGATCGCGAGTGACGGGATTCTCAGGACAATACAGGCCCGTTCCACAGCCGCCGGTAATACCTGCATTGGCTAGTCGTTCGATGAAACTCAGCGCCCAGTGATTCAATGCCACATCTGTGAAGAGGCTTGATGAGGTGGGTGCATATGTATTGATCCAATCGACATAGTTGGAAACACGCGTGTAAACACCTGGCAACATGGGTTCGGCGCAGCCAATACCCCACGAAACCACACCTGCCAATTTGTATTGGCTACCATCCAGGATAACTAATGGGCCGCCAGAATCGCCCTGGCAGGAATCCTGCCCGCCTGCATCCAGCCCGGCGCACAGCATATTGCCAGTAATGGGTCCATTGTAGTGACTTGCGTCATTGCAAACGGAATTATCATAGATCGGAACGCTGACTTCTCTTAATTCAGGCAGGTATACATTGCTTGATGAACTTGTGTTGCCCCAACCGGAAATGGTGGAGGTGACGCCTGCCAGTGAACCAATATTGGAAGGAACAAGCGGAATCAATGCGGTTTTTCCGTCGCCGCTGCCGCCGAGGGTAATTGCGCTGGCCATTTGCAACAAAGCGATGTCGTTGTCATGATTGCTTTCGTTATACGATGGATGTACGATCACTTGAATGACATCACGGCGTTGATATGCAGAGCTGGATGAGAGGTTGTTAATACCTGCAACGACATCCAGACTTGAGGGGGATGAGGTAACACCATTGTCGTAAACACAGTGTGCTGCAGTGAGCACCCATTGCGCATTGATCAGTGACCCTCCACAGAATTGTCCGTTGAACAAATCAACCGCATTGCCAAAGACCAGAGCCACCTGCCAGGGATACTCACCCGCATCGGCTACCGTGCCGCCAACGATCGGACTTACAGGTGGGACGCCATCCTGGGCCTGGACGGGCATCATGGAACTCAAGAGCATAATGGCCAGTAACGGCATGGCAATAAAAAGTTTTAATAGTTGAACGGATTTCTTTTTGCTTTTTATGTTTGGCATGTTATCTCCTATAAAGTCGACTTTCTGCAATTCGGCACATTTGTTTCCCGCAAGTAAGATAATTTTACAAAAATTTTTCCTTGAAAACAAGCTTTTGTTTCATTAAAAAATTCAGCCACACCGGTCAAGACGTGGCTGAAAATCTGTTAGAAAGTATTTTGAAATTCGGTTTTAACCACAGATGAACACAGATGGACTAAGATTTTTTGATGAACCTCACGGAGAATAGATTCAAAACCTGCCCAAAATCCTTTTTATCTGTGTTTATCTG
>DAOQPR010000275.1:0-4347 GCA_035333265.1 Anaerolineales bacterium | reverse complement strand
AGCACGGCTTCGGGCTGCACCTTCCACTTATAGAGTCGTTCCATGCGGCTTGCAACAATTTCCGGCAGTTCAGTCTTATTCGCCCATTCATACCCGTATAGGCCATGCTCAAGCTGCTTGCGCAACGCATCCAGAATCGGCTTCGGCGCAGGGAAATCCATATCAGCCACCCACATGGGCAGAATATCTTTTTCGTAATAATTCCATTTGATGTCAGTATCAAACTTGCGGCGGTTGGGGGTAATGTTGAAATTGGTCACGGTTCCTCTTGGATGAATGGGGATTCGCGGGATGGGGGTAAACCCCATCCCTACTTTTTATAGGCCACGATCATCCCGTCTCGCATGGGAACAAGTGAGACGATCCAATCGGGGTCATGGGTGATCTGGCTGGTGAATTCATGCACGCCCAGGGTGGTGCGGGCCTTATCATTCTCATCAAAAATACGCCCGTGCCAAAGCATGTTATCAATAATAAGCAAACCGCCGCGGCGCAGTTTTTCTTTGATGAACGGCAATGAGGCAGGATAGGCATCCTTGTCAATGTCGTTGAAAATGATATCGAAGAGGCCATCGGTTTTCTTCAAGGCTTCGACTGCCTCGGAGAGATGAAATTGAACCAGGTCTGCGCTTCCCAACTTGACGAGATGACTGCGTGCCCGCCCAGACAGTTCCTCATCCCAAACTGTGTGATGCACAACTCCGCCGCCATTTTCCCTTACCGCCCTGGCAAACCAGGCGGTGGAATATCCAAAGCCAGACCCGAGCTCAAAAATGGATTTCGCATTGATCATCCGTGCCAGTTGATAACAATAATATCCGCAAGCCGGGCCGATGATGGGAAAGTCGTGTTCTTCGGCGTAGGCTTCCATCTCCATCATTTCCGCTTCGCGCGGCGGGACAAGAGATGTGATATATGCCTGCGCGGCTGGATAGGTCAATAGATCGTCACTCATTTTTGATACTCCTAAAATTTGTTCAATTTTTGGCCGCCTGAATTTTACTTCACATCAGGTGGAACCATGTTTCAGAAAACAGGAGCAGGTTGCAGGTCCGAAGGAAGCGCGGCTGGGCTTGGCGGTATAATCCCAGATTATGAAACAGGGTACTTTTGAAAAGGAAATCTTCATCCGTTCCGATATCAAAACCGTGATCGACTTGATCGCCGATTACAGCCAGCATCACAAAATTCACCCATTGATCGAAAAGGTGGAACGTGCAGCCAACGAACCGGCTGGCATTCGCCGGTACTTTATCACCGACAACCTGCAATGGGGACCGTTCAAGTTCAAGATCAAATACCAGGCGGATATTATTTCCGTGACGAACGACACGGTGCATACGCAGGCATATCAATCGCCCAACACCCATGTGGAAAATATCACCCGCATCCGACCGACCCAGGATGGGGTTATTCTGCATGAGACCATTACCATGAAAGCGCCTGACCTGCTTTTCGGGTATGCCTTTCAGCAGGCACAATCGGCGCATGAAGAAATGTTGAAACGCATCAAAAAACATGTTGAAAGTAATGAAATCTCCTGAATGTTCAAAAAGTGTTAATGGTAAATTTATTTTTGCTGATAAAATCGTTGCTTGGGAGTCAAGTTCCCCGTATCAAAATCAAGGATCCCGCCCTGAATGAAATTTAACTTCCGGCTCTTTTGGCGAACCTTCTACCGCTCGTTCTTTGCATCGAAAAATACCCCGGCCCGCCTCACAAAAAAACGTTTCATCTTCCTCACCCTTTTCTACATTGTCTGGCCTCTTGGTCAGGCTATGCATTGGTTTTTCTTCTGGCTCGATGATATTCTCTTCCCTGGTCACAAGGACCAGGTGGTGGATAAACCGCTTTTCATCATTGGGAATTTTCGCAGCGGCTCAACATTTCTCCATCGGCTTTTGTCCCGCGATACAGAGACGTTTACCAGCCTGACCACCTGGGATATTTATCTCACGCCGTCTGTAACACAAAAGAAGATCACACAATTTATCGCCAATCTCGATAATAAATACTTCAACCGAACATTGCATCGCGTGTTCTTTGCCTTTGACCGCGCCACGCTCGGCAAGATCAAGATCCATCCCATCTCGTTCTTCCAGCCTGAAGAGGATGAGAACATCCACATGCATATTTGGGATGGATATTTCGTCACCTTCCTCTTCCCGTTCATGGATGAGTTCCCCGATTACATCCATTTCGATGAGGCGCTCAGCCCGGAACACAAGAAGCGTATCATGACCTATTACAAGTCCATGTTGCAGCGGCACATGTATGCCACCGGAAAGAAACACTTTGTGGCAAAGAACCCGGCCTTTAGCGCCAAGATCGAGACACTGGTGGAATTCTTCCCCGATGCGCGCATTCTTTACCTGGCCCGCAACCCGCTCGACATGCTGCCTTCCACCATTTCATGGATCAATTACGCGCGTGGTCAATTCACCGGGCCAAACAACGGCTACTTATACATTGACGAAATTCTGGAGATGACCCGTTACTGGTATCACCACCCGCTTCAATACATCGACTCGCACCCCTCTCCCCGCAACCTGATCGTCAATTACGACGACCTGATCCAACGCCCGGAGGCGGTCATTCGCGGCTTCTATGAACAGTTTGGTTATCCCGACAAACCCGGCCTGCCCATCATCATCGACCAGGCCGTCAAAGAGACCCTCACGTTCAGCAGTGATCACAACTACTCCTACGAAAAGATGGGGTTCACCCGGCAACAGATCGTGCAGATGTATGCCGATATTTTTGCCCGCTTTAACTTTGAAACCCGCGAAGAGTACCTGTCTGTGCGAAAGCTCGAACTGGAACGATAATCGATATTCATTACAAAAAAGAGCGCCGTACGGCGCTCTTTTTTTACGACTCAACAGTGCATTCTATTTCGGGTTGGGGTAAGCCGACTCGATTCCGGGCTCATCCACGCCGTCTATGTATCGTTCGCCATACAGTTCCCCATTCACCGTCACTGTATATGTGCCTGCCCCAGAAAGAGACTGATCAGTCCCTGAAACACTATGCCAGGTAAAGGTCAGCAAATTTCCGTCCAGTGTTCCCACACCTTCCTGAATATCGCCGGAAACGAGCCACTGTAAGGAATATTCGTTTGGCTGACTTCCTTCAGTCACAAATAAGGAGCCGCCATATTGTTCACCTGTGGGGTCATTGGCGTTTAAAGCGTATTCACCGACAATCCCAGGGACATTATCGACAGGCGCATCTGCACCGAGAGCAGCTGGTGGTTTCCGTCCACAGGCAGCAAGTGTGAAGGCAAGTAAAAAAAAACAAGATTTTGATACGTTTCATTGATCCTCTAGTATATACATGGACAACAAGTCATTATTTTCCATCCTGCGTCATCAGGAAGGCGATGATGTCCTGAATCTCCTCTTCCGTAAGGAGCGTGCCAAAGTTTTGGATCATCTGGCCGCTTGGGTAGCCCGAAACAACATAGGCGTTCGGGTCAACGATGGATTGGTAAAGGTATTCCTCAGCGGTCAGACCAGGCACACGCTCGCCAGCACGATTGGCAATACCATAGAATGACGGTCCAATGATTCTTTCGTCCTTGGTGAGGGAGTGACAAATGCGGCACCCCGCGTTTACGCCTGCGGCGGTCTCATAATAGATCTTTTCACCCATCACCGGGTCGGGAATGTGAACATCACGGAAGTTGATGGTCAACGACTGGCGGGGTTCAAGGTCGACGGTACTATCGAACAAAGTCTGCACAAAACTGGCGTCGGCACGGTCATACATTTTGACGGTGATGTGATGCCTGCCCACCGGAAGCTGAATCTGCTCGAAGATGCGCGCACCCTGATTGATATGATTATTGGTGGCGGTATACGTCTGATCGAAGACCGGTTGGTGGTCCACTTCCAGCGTAATCCGAATTGGCTGGTCAAGATCAGGCTCAATGTCAGGTGGAGGCGTTACGTCTTGAACAGCATATCCACTGTGGTGAGTCATTTGGATCGCCAATATCGCCGAATCCGCACTGAGGAACTTGGTCGGCCAATCGCTCAGCCAGACCTGAATGACGGTAACAACAGCCATCACCCCGAGCAATGGGATAATAAAGCGGATGTGGCTTGCATTTGGCGTAAATGTGAATGCATTCGGCTCAGACTTAATCTGAGACTTGGCAGCCTTGGCAAAATCAGTGGGCGCCGCCCAGGCTGTGTGAACCAGCGGAATAAAGTTTGGCTTGAGTTTTGGCAATCGTTCACCGGAGACACGTGCATTCAACCAAACATTGCCTTCACGGTTGGCGCAATCTTCGGGCGGACAGCCGATGAATTGGACGTCGCTTGCACCTGCTTCGAGTGCCTG
>DAOQPR010000274.1:0-4355 GCA_035333265.1 Anaerolineales bacterium | reverse complement strand
GTGTAGTTCATCACGTGCTTGACGGCGTATCCACGATACTCGAGGTAGCGACGAATGATATCGAACACGATGGCAGACATGGCATGCCCAACATGCGCATCGTTATAAACCGTGACACCACAGACATACATCTTGACTTTATTAGGTTCGAGTGTCTGGAATTCTTCGGTTTTGCGGGTGAGAGTGTTATATAGTTTAAGCATTTTATTTACCATAAGGGCGCAAAGGATTTTGTAGCCGGGTGTATTTTACCCTAGACGGCAGACCGTCGACCACAGACTGCCGTCGGCGGTCTGTTCTTCTAAAAAAACAGGACGCCTCTCGACGCCCTGTTTACTGACTACTCGTTACTCGTTTCTTATTACTTGCTCTTGGCTTTTTTTCCGTTTTCTTCTTCAACCCGTCCGAAGATCATGCGTCCGGCGGCGGTTTGCAGAACCTTGGTGATATTCACAGCCATATATTCGCCGATGTAGTCCCGTCCATTTTCGACCACGACCATCGTGCCATCGTCCATGTAACCTACGCCCTGGCCATATTCCTTGCCTTCCTGCATAATGTTGATCCGTAGGGCTTCACCAGGCAACACCACGGATTTGACAGCATTCGCCAGTTCGTTGATGTTGAGCACGGTCACGCCTTGCAGTTCAGCCACACGATTGAGATTGTAGTCATTGGTGAGGATGGGACTCTTGAGTTGTTTGCCAAGCACTACCAGTTTATCGTCCACTTCGCGCACGCCATCCACGTTAATGTCTGAGATGCGGACAAGGACATTGGGCAATTTTTGCAGTTCAGCCAGCACTTCCATGCCGCGCCGCCCGCGTTGACGGCGTACACCGTCGGATGAGTCGGCAATATATTGCAGTTCGTTGAGAACAAAACGCGGAATAAGCAACGTGCCTGGCAGGAAACCGGTTTTGGCAATGTCTGAGACACGCCCATCTATGATGACACTTGTATCAAGCAAAATGGTGCGGTTAAGGTTTGTCCACGAGGAGGAACCGCCGCCTTCTGTGCGTCCGCTCAATGAACTGATCAATCCCATAATGTCACCCTGACGCATCACGAAGATCGAAACGCCAAAGTAGGCAAAGATCAATACACCAATAAACGGTAATATCTGGCTAAAAGGTTGCGGCAACATCGAAAGTGGGAAGGCCAGAAGGGCAGCGATCAGCAAACCAACGACGAGTCCGGTTAGCCCCGCAAACAGACTTTCGGCGGTCATCCTGCCTAACAGGGAACGGAAAGTGCGGGCTGGTCGGGTAGTAAAGTATGGAGTGAGGATCAGGCCTGCCAGCGCACTGACCAGACCAAAGATAATGGTTGTACTAAGACGATCTTCCGGAGTGATTTTAGAAACATCAAATCCCAAATATCCCCCGGCAAGCCCAAGCACAATCATACCAATAATACGCAGAACGAACTCAAAACTCATAATAACTCCTGAATGAAAAAAATAATAACAAATGCATCATAGCATGGCTGGGAAACTGCGTCAATTGCGGCTATGACAATCTAATAAAATTGTTATAATCCTTGAAAATATTACCCAATTCTATTAGTGTTGGATCAGGCTTTCCCATCAAATGAGGTGATTTTTATGGCCCTGTTAGATTCTTTGGAGCGACCCTTAAGGGATTTGCGCATTTCTGTGACCGACCGTTGTAACTTTCGTTGCGTCTATTGCATGCCAAAGGAAGTTTTCGGGCCAGATTATCAATTCCTGCCGCGCCACCAGGTGCTGGCTTTTGAAGAAATTGAGCGGCTGGCACGCCTGTTCGTATCGTTTGGGGTAAAAAAGATTCGTCTTACAGGAGGCGAGCCCCTGGTACGCAAAGACCTGCCAGACTTGATTTCCATGTTATCCAAAATTCCAGATATCGACCTGACCATGACCACCAATGGCGCCCTGCTTCCACGCTTTGCACAGGAACTTAAGGCTAGGGGACTAAAACGCGTCACAGTCAGTCTGGACTCACTGGATAATACGATATTCAAGTCCATGAATGATGTGGATTTCCCGGTGGAAAAAGTGCTTGAAGGAATGCAAGCGGCAAAGGATGCCGGATTGGAACCGATCAAAGTTAATATGGTTGTCAAGCGCGGTGTTAATGAGGCAAGTATTCTCCCAATGGCTCGTTTCTTTCGGGAGAAAGGGTATATCCTGCGCTTTATCGAATATATGGATGTGGGTCATACCAATGGCTGGCGCATGGATGATATGGTGACCGCGAAAGAGATCATTCAAATGATCAATGCAGAGCTGCCGCTCGAACCTGCCGACCCTAACTATCGCGGCGAAGTGGCTGAACGCTGGCGCTATAAGGATGGCAGCGGCGAGATCGGTGTGATCGCTTCCGTTACACATGCTTTTTGCAGGGATTGCAACCGGGCGCGTCTTTCTGCTGAAGGTCAACTTTACACCTGCCTCTTTGCCATCAAAGGACACGACTTCAAGTCTCTGTTACGGGGCGGTGCCACAGATGAAGAAATTAGATCAGAGATCGAAAAGATCTGGATCAAACGCGCCGACCGATATTCAGAGATCCGTTCTGAAAGTACAGTTCCACTTCCCAAGGTAGAGATGTCACACATCGGTGGATAAATGACCTTGAACAAAATAAAAGCAATACTTTTCGATCTGGACGGTACGCTTCGTCACCACATTCCTACGGGTGACGAAGTTTTTTTGAGCTATTTAAAAAGCCTTGGTTTGAATATTTCGGATGAGGAAGCACTACGGGCTGTGCATTGGGAGCATTATTACTTTGCTCATTCGCCTGAGATCCAGCAGGATAGTAAGACCTTTAAAGATGATTCAAAAGGATTCTGGATCAACTATTCAAAACGACGTCTGGTGGCCCTGGGCCTTCATCAAAAACAAGCTGTTGAACTGGCTCCTGCTGTCTCTGCATTCATGGGTGAAAATTACAAACCGGAGGCTTTTGTGCCCGAAGAGGCTCCAATGGTTCTGACAACACTTCAGGAAGCCGGGTATATTCTCGGTGTGGTCTCCAATCGTGATGAACCTTTTCAAGACGAATTGAAAAGACTAAACCTTGACTCGTATTTTCGATTCTGTCTGGCAGGCGGAGAGGTCAATTCTTTCAAACCAGATGCGCACATCTTTGAACGGGCTCTCGAATTGGCTGGCACTTCCGCAGAAGAAACGATGTATGTTGGCGATAACTATTTTGCAGACGTGGTAGGTGCGCATCGTTCCGGACTGTTACCTGTTCTCTTCGACCCGGGCCAGGTCTTCCCCGATGCCGAATGCCTTGTCATTAAATCATTTGATGAATTGCTTCCATTCGTATCGAAATAACCCCCCTGGAATCTGACGTGTAGCGAATGCCGCGAATCCCTTTCGCGGCATTTACTTTATACGATATCGTGTTCATATATACTATGGAAAAACGTTTACAGAGTCACTCTTAAACCTACAGAGTATCGCATAATTTGGTAAACAAAAAATTCGATTTTCCTTCGTGATTTTCAAAGGAAAGTTTACTTATTTATGAGACGAGCGATAAAATGGAATTTGAAACAAGCGATAAAATGGATATGAATCAAAAAGGAGACTAGCCATGGCGTGGAATCAAAAAATATTCCGGATTGTACGTGTACGCAATTCCCAAAAGAAAGGCGTGCTTGCCAGGTTGTTAACGGCCATTGCCGAAGCGGGCGGGAGTATTGGCAGTATTGTATTGTTGACGGAAACCTCACAGCACACCGTGCGGGATATCACCATCACAGTCGAAAGCGAAGATTCGCTGGATGCCGTTTTGGAAGTGATGCGTGAGAATGAAGGCACAAAGGTCCTCGAAGTGCGCGACCAGGTGCTGGAATTGCATCAAAAAGGAAAGATCGCGGTCCGCTCGCGTTATCCCATTGAATCACTGACAACATTAAGGCGGGTCTACACTCCTGGTGTGGCGGAGGTTTGCACAAGGATCGCTAAAAATCCCTCAGAAGCGCGGTTGTATACGAGCATCAGTCACATGGTAGCCATTGTCACCGATGGGACGGCTGTTCTTGGATTGGGGGATATTGGCCCAGTAGCGGGTATGCCGGTCATGGAAGGCAAAGCCATGCTGATGGAGACCCTTGTAGGGCTTTCAGGCATTCCCATTTTGCTAAATACAAAAGACACCGAAGAGATCATCAAAACTGTGGCGGCCATTGCACCGACCTTTGCGGCCATTCAACTGGAGGATATTTCTGCGCCGCGCTGTTTCGAGATCGAAGAGCGGCTTCAGGCCATGCTCGACATTCCCGTCATGCACGACGACCAGCATGGCACGGCAGTGGTGACCACGGCGGCCTTGATGGTTGCCACACGTGAAACC
>DAOQPR010000273.1:0-4358 GCA_035333265.1 Anaerolineales bacterium | reverse complement strand
GATAAACTCGGCAGGGCGTTGAAACTGCCCGTCAAAACATGGAAACATCTTGCTGCATAAGAAACAAAACTCCACAAGTTGATGCTTGTGGAGTTTTGTTTCTATCTGAAGAAGGGGAGCGGCTAGCGGGTTGTGGAATGTGCCAGGAGATCGCGCAGGATATTTTCATCATCAAAGACTTATTTCATTTCTGCTGCAAGTTGTTTCAGGTCTTTCTCTGAACCAATCGCTGTGCATACAAATTCAATCTATGTTGCCCGTTCCTGGAATACCCCTACCTCATACATGATAGAGTATGATAAGGTCGATTATGGCACACCTCCTGATCGCCTACGACCTATTGGTAATCCTTATTGGTTTCACTGTCCTTTCCAATGCAGTCGTTTGGACACTCCGAACGCGACAAAAAGACCTGGGGAATTTCAGTATTGTGTACACACTATACACGCTTATGCTGGTTATTCTGGTCGTGAAAAAATATCTTTTTGTAAATGTTGCCGAATATTCGGGAGAAATATGGTATGCCATTTCGGGGATTTACCAAATCCTTGATTTTGCCGTGGCTGTGGCAACTCTTCATTATTTTCTCGCTGCGCATCAATTCCGTTTTGGCAAGGCTGTGACACAGGCATTCCTGCTTTTGATGCTTATTTGTAGTGGGTTGATCTTCTCCCCGATAGGGGCAACTATCGAAGCAAGCAAACCGATCATTCGGTTCGGGGCGGGATTTTGGGTTGCCATCGGATGGAATGCCCTGACTTTTACCAGCGCCATCATATTAGGTTATTGGCTGCTCGCCCGCAGATGGAAAACAGAAGAAAGAGGCTTTATTCTCGGATTGCTGCTCTTTGCTTCGGTGGGGTATGTGGAATCTGTAGCCAGCTTTGTGAGTGACTTCGGAACCGTCTCCGCGACATTGAGTGCGGAAAGCGGTTTTCTATACAGTTCCATCCCATATGCCCTGTATGGAATATTTCTAATTCGTTATTTTCTGCGTTTTTCTTTACTTGCGACGACTGGGAACCAGGAACCCTCACAGGAGTTTCTAGCCCAATACGGGATCACCGGGAGAGAGCGAGAAATCATCCTCAAAGTGATTCAGGGTAAAAGCAATGAGGAAATTGCCAGGGAGTTGTTCATTTCGCTGGCAACGGTAAAGACTCACCTGCATAACATTTACAAGAAGATCGGCATCGATAGCCGCTTCGAACTGCTTGCCCGGGTGAGATCCGGTCAGTAGTTGGTGGACAAGTCAAAAACGGGGGCGAAGCGTGATCTCAATCCAAAGTTGTAGGCGAAGGTAGGCAATTTACATCCGAAGATCGATTAACAACTCTTCTCAAAAGACGGAGAATAGCAGGAACGAACCCCTGAACGAGTTTCATCCGTCGGGAGGATTACTATGCCAAGGAGAAGACCCATGTTTAATCAAAATGCACGTTTTAGCAAACGCTGGCTGTGGAATTTCACAGTAGTGATTTTGGCCTCGATATTGCTTCTGTCTGTCGTCGTACCTGCAATGGCCTTGCCGCTACGCGGTCCGACTGACGCGACGGAGATGGAAGTATTCCTGGACGAGTTGCTGAAGTCCGAGATGGATGAGAATCACATCGCAGGGGCAGCCGTCTCTGTCGTCAAGGATGGACAGTTGTTCTTCGCCAAAGGATATGGTTATGCCGACCTCGAACAGCATATTCCCGTTGACGTGGACCGGACAGTCTTCAAGATCGGGTCAGTTACCAAGTTGTTCACATGGACAGCAGTGATGCAGCTTGTGGAACAAGGTCAATTGGATATGGACACTGACGTTAACACGTATCTCGATTTTCGCATCCCGGATACATATCCGCAACCGATCACGCTAAGACATTTGATGACGCACACGGCGGGCTTCGAAGACCTGCATGTGGACATGGTGAGGTTGAACGAAGAAGACCTTGCTCCTCAACGCGAATGGCTGGTCTCTCACATTCCAGTGCGTATCTTTCCGCCCGGCGAGGTCGCGGCCTATTCCAATTACGGGACTGCGCTGGCGGGCTATATTGTGGCGCGAGTCTCTGGCGAATCGTACAGCCAATATGTGAAGGAATATATCTTGGGTCCCTTGGGCATGAACAGCACTACCGCCGATTGGCCGACACAGGAGTTGAGTGCACGCGAATCGGTGGGATATGCGTATGCGGATGGAATTTATCAGGTCTTCCCGCGTTTGTTCGGTCAGGCGGATCTCTTTCCTGCAGGCATCATACGCTCTACGGCCACCGACATGGCGCGCTTCATGATTGCGCATCTGGAAGACGGACGATATAACGACACGCACATATTGAATGAAGATACGGCGCGACAAATGCACAGCACATTGTACACTCCCGACCCGCGCCTGCTCGGCACCACGTATGGCTTTTTCGATTTCAGCGACAACGGCCAGTGGACGATCGGCCACAGCGGTGAAGCAGAACCGATGGAATCCCTGCTGTTGCTATTGCCTGACCAACACCTCGGCGTTTTCGTGGTCTACAACAGCCTCGGTGGAGATACTTTGACTCGCCAACATTTTGGTTTCCAAAGAGCTTTCTTCGATCATTACTACCCCGCTTCTGTGCCAGAACCGGTCCAGCCTCCGTCGGACTTTACGAACCGGGCGGCCCACTTCGTTGGCTCGTACAAAATGACGCGTAGTGCCTACACCACTCTGGAAAAGTACTTTACGCTTTTTTACCCGACCGTGAATGTAAGTAACCCTGGCGATGGTACTCTGTTTATTGAGACACCGTACGGCGATTGGCATGTTGTAGAAGAGGCGCCGTTGTATTTTCGTCAGGTGAATGGCCCGTTTCACTTCCTCTTCCGCGAGGATGATCAAGGTCGGATCACCTACCTCTTTACCGATTTCACGCCCATGATGGCGTTTGAAAAAATGCAGTGGTATGAAACCATGGCCTTCAATATGCCCGTGCTTCTGATAAGTCTGCTGATATTCCTGACTGTGATTCCCGTCGAATTAGTCCGCACGATTCGAAATTACCGCAGAAAAAGTAACCAAGGATCCGCTTCGGTCGTCACTCGCTTTGCCCACTGGCTCATCATTTGGGTCAGTATCTTGAACCTGCTGTTTATCGTTGGAAATATGATGTGGGGAGAACAGCTTGTGTTCGGGATTCCCGTCGCCTACGAGATCGTATCAGGGTTGGGTGTCCTCTCCGCTGCGTTGACGGTGGTTGCCCTAACCTCCTGCGTACTGGCATGGAAGAGTTGCTATTGGAACGTTACCTTCCGCATCTATTACATGTTGGTTATGGTCGGCGCGATCGCCTTCCTGTGGTTCATGAATTTCTGGAATCTGCTCGGCTGGCGGTATTAGTATAAAAAGAGCGACCTGTAAAGGGTCGCTCTTTTTATTTCTCGATACATTCTTATATTCTCATAACTACAACCGATAACTCCTCATGTCCTCATCATTCACGAAGAGCATGGATGGATGACACCTGCACCTGGCGCAAGTGCAGGTGTGCATACAGATATGAATATTTGCCTCATTTAAAGGGAAATGCCTATTGTGGAGTCCTCCCCTTGCGAAGCGTCCTGTAGGTAAATTCCGCACTTTGGAATTTTGGGGAGGTGCCCGAAGGATGGAGGGGACGTTGTAGTTTTGCTTTGGTGACTTTTTGATTCGTGACGATATTCTTGATCGACATGGCTGGATTCTAACTCCTCTCCTGTCTACCTGTGGGTGTTGCCGCGATTTTTGAGAATTTATAGAATTAAAAATTACTGTTCACGGATTAAGAATTACGTTATGCGTAATCCGTGAAAAACAACAAGGAGGAATAAAATGCCCCTCATGGTAGAACAACTATATCCAAAATGCCTGAAGCGTTTGTCTCTGAAAATGCTGCAGGTTTCGATGTGGTGATTCAATTCAAATTCACAGGGGCTGAATCGGGCGATTGGTATGCCGTCATCAAAGATGGCAAAGCAGCGGCTTCAAAAGGCGTACATGCATTATCGAAGATGATGCACAATGCCGACTCTGCGGATTTCGTCAAAATCCTGACTGGCGAACTCGATGGAATGTAGGTCTGTATGCAAGAGAAAATCAAATTGGCTGGTGATTTGAACCTGGCAATGAAACGAACGCAAATGTTCAAATGAAAATAACATGATGTAAAATATACCTGCTTATTTAGCAAATGTATTATTTATTTAAGATAAAGTGCCTAAAACAAAGCATTTAAGGAGATTTAAGTGGAACCTAACTATGTTATTGGTGGCATTGTGTTTGTATGTTTGATTGGTATGTCAATGCTGTTCATTATGCTGATTCCCACTCGTGAAAGCATATTGAATTGGCTGTTTTG
>DAOQPR010000272.1:0-4362 GCA_035333265.1 Anaerolineales bacterium | reverse complement strand
GGACGGATGTTAACCAATGTCACCGGCGAAAGTTGTTCCTGATCGCGAATGGACATTCTTTCTTTAATAACACGCTCCATACGCCGAAGACCGATTCGCAATTTGTTCTGGATCAACTCACCCACTGTTTTGACGCGGCGGTTTCCGAGGTGATCAATATCATCCGGGCGCTCTGTGCCATTGTTGATCTGGATCATACGCCGTAATAAGCGGATGATATCGCTCTTGGTCACAGTGCGATGTGGAATTGGGATATTCAGATCCAGTTTCTGGTTCAACTTGTAACGTCCCACACGCTCCAAATCATAGTGACGTTGGTCAAACAATTGCTCTTCAAGGAATTGACGGGCGTTATCCAAAGTGGCAGGGTCGCCTGGGCGCATACGTTTGAAGAACTCAATCAGAGCCGCCTCAGCAATGGTATGGTTGGTCAGATCCCAATCTGGTTCTTGTTTGATTGTCGAAGCAATAAAGAGACGGTCGGGGTTATTATCAACATCCTTAAAAATGGAAAGGATTTCCTCATCGGTCCCATGCTTAATGGGAGAATCCTTTATGCCATCATTAACGGCCGCCAAGGCGCGCAAGAATACTGTGATTGGAACTGTACGCTTGCGGTTAAACTTAAGGATGATGTAGTCTGACTTGCGGGTTTCAAACTCCATCCATGCCCCACGGTCTGGGATCAGTTTGGCCATGGAAAGCAGACGTCCCGTAGCCCGATCCGCAGGAGCTTCGAAGTACACGCCTGGAGAGCGAATCAACTGTGAAACGACGACGCGTTCCGTTCCATTGACAATATACGTTCCCTTATCTGTCATTTCAGGGAAATCGCCAAGGAAAATATCCTGCTTGATGGGCTCAGGAACATCTGGACCGGCAAGCAGAACGGAAACATATAGTGGGCTGGCGTATGTCAAATCCCGCTCCACACATTCTTCAATGGTGTGTTTGGGATCGCCAAACCAATATTTCAAGCCCCACTGTTGTGATTCTGGGCTTCTGCTTGGGAAGAATAACTTCATTCCCTTGTTATATGACTCAATCGGCGAGATTTCATGGAAAAGGTCTCCCAATCCCTCCTTCTTGAGCCTTTCAAACGAATCAAGTTGTACTTCAATCAAATTGGGTAAATCAAGACTTACCGGGATACGTGCATAACTTTTTTGGGGCAAAGAAGATGCCATTCTTCTCTCCTGTTCGAGGAAAACGGGTTTATAAACAACGAGAACTGTCCCTTTGGACAGCGACCTAAGATTATATCGAAGTGAGCAACAAAAGTCAAGAATATTTATACATGAACTATTCCCTGAATTATATTGATATCAATTTCTTGACAATCCAAATAACTGCGTGTAAAATCACGACCGCTTAACAATTGGATAATGTTTGGCCGAGATAGCTCAGTTGGTAGAGCACGCGACTGAAAATCGCGGTGTCCCCAGTTCGATCCTGGGTCTCGGCACTCTCGGCCAGCAAGTAGTGGTCGAATTCGCGGGTGTAGTTCAGTGGTAGAACGTCTCCTTGCCAAGGAGAAGGTCGTGGGTTCGAATCCCATCGCCCGCTCAAACATGGAGGATTGCAGATTGAAAGCTTGTTTCGGTCAGCAATCCTTTTGTTTATAAGGCGTCGTGGCCAAGTGGTAAGGCAAGGGTCTGCAAAACCCTCATTCACGGGTTCAAATCCCGTCGACGCCTCTAAAATGAAACGGACTCATTATGAGTCTGTTTTTGTTTCTGCTGATAAAGAGTTCCTGTCAAAATAACTCTGACAGGAACTCTTTTAGATTACTTCACGCGCAAGAATTTGCGTTTGCCAACTTGCAGGACGCCGGAATGCGGAAAGACCATATCACCGCGTTCCAACACTTCCCCATCCAAACGTACGCCCTTTTGATCGATTAACTGACGCGCTTTGCTCTTGCTCTCCGCCATCCCAGCAGCAAGGATGACATCCACAACGGTCTGACCGGATTGAATCTCATACTCAGGCATGTCATCCGGCACTTCCTTTTGCTGGAACATCTTAACGAAATGCTCCTGTGCAGATACGGCTTCTTCGTCGCTATAGAAAATGCTGGTGATCTCTTTCGACATTTTCATCTTCGCATCACGTGGATGCAAGGCGCCAGATGCAACATCCTTTTCGATCTGAGCGATCTCTTGCGGACTGAAACGGGTTACGAGGCGCATATACGTACCCATCGCTGAGTCTGGGACGGACATCAACTTACCAAACATATCATCTGCGCCAGTATTGATAGGCACAATATTGCCCGTGGATTTGGACATTCTCTGCGTGCCATCGGTGCCGGGCAGGATGCCGGTGATAATGCCAACTAGTGGTTTTTGCCCCAATGCCTCCTGCAATTTTCGACCGGCCACAATAATGTTGAACAGCTGATCCGAGCCGCCGACTTGAATATCGGTTTCCATGGCAGCAGCATCATAGCCCTGCATAAGGGCATAGAAGGTCTCATGCAAGTAAATTGGCTCGCCCTTATCGAGGCGTTTGGCAAAATTCTCACGGGCGAGGAACTGTTGAACCGTAAAGTTCTGCCCAAGACGGATAAGGTCGACCAAACTCAATTTAGACAACCATTCACTGTTATAACGGATTTTAGTTTTCGTTTTATCCAGTACGCGGAAAGCCTGCTCGGCATAGGTTTTGGCGTTCTCAGCCACCTGCTCCTGAGTCAGAATTGGACGCGCCTTATTCTTGTCCGAAGGGTCGCCCACCAGAGCTGTGTAATTACCGATCAAAAAGGTCACTTCGTGGCCCAAATCTTGAAACTGGCGCAACTTTCGCATCGAAATGGTATGACCCAGATGTAAATCGGTGGAAGTTGGGTCATAGCCACAGTACACACGCAAAGACCGATTTTCTTTTTGGGCAATGGTCAAACGTTCACGCAATTCCGACGCCATGGCTTTTTGCAGATCAACATCGCCATAATCGGTCCCCTGCATCAATAATTCAACTTGCTCTTCAATGTTCATGGATTACCTCCGAAAAGACCCAACGGTCTTGAAATTGACAAAATAAAACGCGCCCGCGAAGGTGGGCGCGTTCAACTCACACCATCGCAACAGATTATGGCAGTGAGTAATAATAATAGTGGTTGGTTTGGTTTTCAAACATGCCGACATTATACAACAGGAATTTCATTGCGACAAATTGAAAGGAAAGCTCCACGGGCCGCGCACGGTATAAAACTCATCGCTGTACACGATCTGTTCGGCCTGCTCCTGAGACATCTCTGGTGGACGGCTAATAATCTGCATGGTCAACACACCATTCACATCCACACAATCCACCGTGATGCCCGTACCACGCTCAATCATGGCTTGTTGGATCTTTGGCATGTATAGTGAGCAATACTCCTCTTGTTGTGGAGGAGCTGCAATGGCTTCAACTGCGATCACAGCATTGGTCAGGTCGGCATCTGGCGGTACGACAAAAGTCAACGTATCACAACGCAAACCAGGCTGGCCATTTTTTGACTCTTGCAAGCTTAAGAGTGTAGTGCCATATTCCTGCAATAAAGTTCCCGCATAAGTCAGGTTCGCCGACCATATCGACCAATCGGATGCATCAGGCAGGGTAAAACAAATATCAGCATTCAAATTCTTACCATCCATCCAGGCTCGATCCATGCGCACCTCCACCCCACTCATGGTCTGGTTATTGGCGGGAGCCACATTCGCTTGAGCCGTAGGATACGACGGATCAATATATGCTGTGGCAGGTTGAATCATTTCTGGAAGGATGTCCTGCGAATTCTGCCCGTTTGGAGAACAGGCTGTGATGAACACCATTAGTAAAACGACGAACTTCTTCATGGATTTTTTATTTCTCCTTTGACTTATCAAACAAATCGGCCAACGCCTCACGCGGACCCGAAAACTGGAACCTGTACCCAGACTCGATCAACCGTTTGGGCTGGGCGAAGCGGCCTTCGAGAATCATGACGCTCATTTCACCCAAAACGTTCCGCATCAAAAATGCAGGGACTGGAAACCAATACGGACGATGTAATACAGCAGCCAGTTCGCGGATGAATTCAGCAAGCGAGGTCTGCGTCGGTGCGATCATATTATAGACGCCGCGAGAATCATCTTTTGCCATAAGATGCCGTACTCCCCCAACCCAATCTTTGACATGAATCCAGGGGAATGCCTGTCTTCCAGTGCCAATGGGACCGCCAAAGAATAATCGAACCGGCAGTGCTATCAAAAACATCAGCGGACTCTTCA
Organism: Anaerolineales bacterium; assembly: GCA_035333265.1. Classification (GTDB taxonomy): domain Bacteria; phylum Chloroflexota; class Anaerolineae; order Anaerolineales; family Villigracilaceae; genus Villigracilis. The sequence goes on along the minus strand of DAOQPR010000272.1, from coordinate 106 downwards.
GCGCCAATACCGGAGCCGTTCGCAACACCAACCTGCGCAGGCCCAATTCTTCGACTGCTTTGGTCGCCTGCTCCCATTTCACTGTTAATTGTGCAGGAAAATCATC
>DAOQPR010000271.1:0-4397 GCA_035333265.1 Anaerolineales bacterium | reverse complement strand
GGAGACAAGTGGCGTATCAGCGGGGTTGCCATCGAACGCGCCGCAAAGATGACCTACTGGGAGCACTACGGCTCAGTGCGCCGCTTCCAAAAGCTGATGCAAAAACTCGGCGTGGATACCGCCCTGCGCGAGGCAGGCATTCAGGATGGCGACACGGTCTTCGTTGGCGATTTTGAATTGGAGTGGCAGGAGTAATGTCTGAGCAAAAGAAATCAAAAGCTCCCATCGCATTCATCGCCCTGAGTATTCTCGGGGCGTTGCTCATTTTATTTTTTGGTTTGCGCGCCCTGCGGGCCTTTCGAAAATTTGACGGGCATCGTCCGCCGCCTTTTGCTGGCGAAATTCAAACCAATGTTGAAGACATTGAAGACTGGATGACCATTCCCTTCATTTCTCACAATTACGGTACCCCGCCCGATATGCTTTTCGATGTGCTAAAGATTGACCCTGCTGCCAATCATAAAAAAAGCCTGAGAGAGTTAAATGATGAATTTTATCCGGACAAGGATGGATATGTGCTTGCAACTGTCAAAGCAGCCATTCTCGCGCATCAACCTCCGCCGATACCTGCCACACCCACCAAGCCAGTCATTCCGCCGACGCCTTAACCTACAACATGTCCGATTTTTTATTAACACAAGTTATCAATTATGGCGCACCCTTATTTGCACTGACCCTATTTCTGGGAGCGTTAGGCCTGCCGGTTGGTGCATCGGTGATGGTGATTGCCATGGGAGCTTTCATTCAGCAAGGTTATTTTGAATGGTCAATCATGGCCGCCCTGGGTTTGGTTGGGGCAGTTTTAGGAGATGGATTAAGTTTTGGAATTGGGCACTATGGCAAAGGTTGGGTAACAAGCAAGATCACGACTCACCCAGCCTGGACTAATGCGTTGTCCCAATTTAATCATCGTGCCGGAGCGGCGATCTTTCTCACACGCTTTCTCATTACTGCACTGGCAATTCCCACCAATCTGATCGCAGGCAGCAGCGGATATTCCTTCAGGCGATTTATGTTTTATGACATTCTGGGCGAGATGGTATGGATCGTCAGTTATGGCGGGCTGGGTTATCTTTTTGGCAGTCAATGGGAATTGGTGAGTGAATTTCTGAGCAACTTTGGCGGTCTATTGCTGGGAATTGTGGTTTTCATCTTCGGCCTGCGCCAGGCATGGACATGGCAAACAAAAAAACAGCAACGGGTTTGAGGCGCTGCTGTTTTTTGTTTCATGGCTTCACCATTAGTGGTGATGTCCATCCCCTTCGTGGACATGCCCATGGTCTAGTTCCTCGGCGGTGGGTTCACGCAAGGCAACAACCTTGACATAAAACTCCAGCACAGCCCCAGCCAGAGGATGGTTGAAATCGAAGCGTACCATCTTGTCGTCAAAGCTATCCACATAAGCCATGTGGTGATTGCCCTCATCATCCGTGAGGTGAAATTCCATGCCTTCTTCCAGGTCATTGGCGGGAATGTCGGTGCGTGAAACCTCGGCGAACGCCTCCGGGTCAAACTCACCGTAGCCATCTTCCGGCTGCACGGTTACTTCTTTGCTATCACCGATCTTCATACCCATCATCTCGCGTTCAAGGCCGGGAATGATATTTCCGTAACCAGCCAGGAATTGCAAAGGCCCGCCTTCATCGGAGGAGTCCAACACCTCGCCATCCACCGTCAATTTATAATCCATTGAAACAACCAAGCCGTCTTTTACTGTTTCGAGTGCCATTTTTCTTCCTTTCGAGTTTTTGAATTTTTCCATTTTACCAGTGATGCCAGGCGAAAAGCTGAATAACCTGATATTAAACAAAAGGACTCAGGCCGTTACATGCCTTCGGCTATAATTTTCGATATGAGATATGACCTATGTTTACCCTGGTATTGGGAATATGATGACGTTTTTGCGGGCATGGTGGAAAGAGCCTGTATCGAAAGCGGAATCTCACTCTGGCAGATCAAACCGGACAATTTGCTGGAGTCGATCACTGCCTTGTACAAGGGTGTAACCACCTTTAAAACCCTGCTTCATCGCGGCCAAGGTGAGGCGATCTTTGACCCAATTCCACGTTGGGCAAAGGAATTTGGGGCGAGGCGCATCAACCCGGCTGAAGTCTCGGCCTGGTCTGAAGATAAGGCCACAATGCATCTTGAGTTGATCCAGGCGGGATTGCATACTCCATTTACGATCCTGCTCCCGCCGTTCTTGGAGCAGCCGGTGATCCCACCAATCGACTTGACTCCACTTGGGAAAAACTTCGTCATCAAACCGTCCAATGGCGGCGGAGGGGAAGGCGTGGTCATGGGCGCCACGTCCACAGAGGAAATATTAAAGGCGCGGATGGAATATCCGGAGCAGAAATATTTGATACAGGCACATGTTACGCCGGTTATGATGAATGAAACCCCGGCCTGGTTCCGAGTCTTTTATGCCAATGGCGAGACCTATCCCTGCTGGTGGGATACGGAGACGCATCTCTATGAAAAGGTGACAGTGGAGGTAGAAGCCCAATTTGGCCTCAGCAAGCTGCGGGAAGTGACGAGGCGCATCGCTTCCATTTGCAAGTTGGATTGGTTCACCACCGAGATCGCCATCGCTGACGAATTCATCGTTGTGGATTATGTCAATGACGAGATCGATACACGGGTGCAAAGTCAGGCCATTGACGGTGTGCCGGATGAGATTATGGAATGTGTGGCAAGGCAGCTCGTAAAAATCGCAAAGGAGAATCTATGAAGAAACAACGCGCACGAGACCTGGGAATCCCGTTTGAGGGAACGACTGGTGAATTTAACGCCATAACAGATGTAAAGGGAGTGACGGTTGGGTATTCCACCATCATCGAAGGGACGGATGCGCGCACGGGTGTGACCATCATTCATCCGCACGGGGCCGATGACTTTACGCCTGCGTTTGCCGGAATTCATGCCTTCAATGGCAATGGTGAAATGACCGGCGCGGCCTGGGTGGAGGAAGGCGGGTTCTTGGAAGGTCCGGTGGGCATCACGAACACGCACAGCATCGGCGCGGTTCATCAGGCGATCATCAAATGGCAGGCGGAGCATCATAAGATGCTTCAACATTGGTCGTGCCCTTTGGTGGCAGAGACGGCCGATGCCTGGTTGAACGACATGAACGGTTTTTTTGTGAAAGAACAGCATGTGATGAGCGCGTTGAATTCGGCAAAATCCGGTTTCATCGAAGAAGGCAATGTGGGCGGCGGGACGGGAATGTTATGCTATGAATTCAAGGGCGGCACGGGAACTTCCTCGCGCAAATTGCCGGAGAAATTCGGCGGCTGGACGGTGGGCGTGTTGGCGCAGTGTAATTTTGGGCGGCGGTTTCAGTTAACCATTGCCGGTGTGCCTGTGGGCAATTATTTAAAAAGCGATGCGCCTGTGACGAGCGGGGAAAATCCGTTTCGGCAGGAGATGGGGTCTTTGATCGTCATCGTTGCCACGGATGCGCCGCTGCTGCCGCATCAACTTAAGCGGGTGGCAAAGCGCGTCACGCTTGGAATGGGTCGCACCGGCGCATTGGGTGGAAATGGGTCGGGGGATATTTTTCTGGCGTTTTCCACTGCGAATCATGAGGCGGCCAAAGCACAGGGAATGGCCCAGATCGAGGCACTCCCGAACAGCCAGCTTGACCCGATCTTTGGAGCGACGGTGTATGCAACCGAGGAAGCCATTATCAATGCATTGGTTGCCGCCGAAGATATGACCGGTCATGAGATCACGGCGAAGGCGATGCCGCACGAGGAGTTGCGGGAGGTGATGAGGAGGTATGGGAGGTTGGGGTGATTTATGGATTTATTTTGGGCGTATAATGACGGATATAAGGATTTATACAGCACAATGCTGTATAAATCATAGTTGGGCGCTTAGGATTCAAGAGTTATTAAAGATGAAACCATACAAAAGCCTTGTAATAAGCATACTAATAATTATTTTGTCATCCTGTAGCCCTGTTTCAATAGGGCAATCTTCCATTCCCACACCAACTGAACTGGAGACTACTTCCAATATTTATGGAAACGCACTAGCCTATGGAGACTATCTGCATAGTGAAAACTCTTCTGTGGATTATTGCTCAAGCAATAACCTTGCTATATACTACACAAGCCTAGACAATTTCAGCCCAAAACGATGGGAGAGGTTTCGCGATGATTTCCCAGAAATGGATCAAGAAACTTGGGAAAATTTTTTAAAAATAAATCTAGAACCGATTAATCTTCCGTTGAATTTGGACATTGGTTGTAAATATATCTTGGTTATTCCAGAAATGAGTATTGAGAGTTATTACTATCTTTCAAGAATAGGATTTAATTCTCTCAAAAATGAAGCATTGGTCTATCGGCATTACAATGATGGCGATTATTGTTACGGAAGTCTGTTAT